>JAQVCB010000007.1 GCA_028689995.1 Candidatus Gastranaerophilales bacterium | reverse complement strand
ATATCAATACGAGGGGTTATGAAATATTTGGGAGATATAACAAATGGTGTTCGGGGTTAATCAAATTACAAAAAGAGTTTCTTTATTTAATTCTTTAAAGGATTTAGATAAAAAGGATGGTAAAACAGACGGCAAGTATGGAAATACAAGTATTTTTAATGAAAAGAATGCTAATCTTCAAAAATTATATAATCGTGCCTTAGCTAATGGAGAGAGTCCTGAACTAATAGATGATTTTATAAATGCATATATAGATAGCGATGCAAATGATATAAAAAGCAATAAGCAGGTTGATGGAAGCGTATTAAACAATGCTATTCCAGAAGATAATGCAAATAAAAATGAAGCTGTAAAAACTTCTAATGAAATTCTCTCTGAAAGTGAAATTTTATCTATATTAAATCAGTATGATGATGGAACGGGTAAAGTATTTAATGATACTGAACTCATTAGTAAACTGGATTTATCTGATGACGGTTTTTCTAATAACAGCATATATAAATATAAGACTTTAATTAATAAACCGGTTAAAACTACTGATAACAGATCTGAAGATAGCACTGAATACGATTATAAACAAATAAATACAAGTGAAACTACATACGCTACTCCAACCACAGCAACAAACAATACCACAGAGACTAGTACCAAGGCTACTTATGAGTCTATAAAAGGTGGATCAACTACAGGAGATCAAATTGCCAATGCAGCAGAAAAATCAGCAAATTCTCTTAACTCACGAGGCTGGTGTCTCAGAGGTGTTGCTAATGCATTAAGTGCTTTAGGAAATAACGAACTTAAAGGTTTAAGATCAGCATGGATGGCTAAAGATGTTTTACTTAATGATTCAAATTTCAAAAAAGTGGATCTGGATATAAATAATCTCCCAAAAGGAGCAATTGTTGTCTGGAATAAAACAGATTTAAATCCTCACGGTCATATATCAGTTTCTTTAGGTAATGGACAAGAAGCAAGTGACCATGTTCAAACACAAATGACCTCACTTAGAGGAAGTAAAGACTATACTATATTTGTACCTAAAGATATGGCTTAAAATATTTTAAGAATCCATAAATAATTTTGTGTAAACCTCGGAAAGTGTTCATTTCTGATTATAAAAAAGTTACTCGATATACCAGAATCTGCCGTTTACTGTTTTATTTATTTTAATTTTACCAGAATCATCAATAATCAATTCCTCGTTAACTGAGGATTTTTCCTTATGAGTAATATTATTCCTGTATATTTTACCGGTTATATCAACATCATAATTTGCCATGAACTTTTTATCAGAAATTTTAATTATATTCAGATTTGATATTGAATAGCTGATGTCATCAAAAAGCCCGAAAGAATCATTAAAATAGTCTTCCAGATCAGATAATGTTGTTCCGTCGCCCGCATCCCACTCAGAGCTGATTAAATTTATAACCTGATAAGAATTTCTTGATTCATAAGCCTGTTTAAAACTGGCATAAAATTCTTGAATACTTTTTATACTTTGATCTTCTTTTGATTTTGCTGCCTGAAAAGAGGCATTTTTTAATTGTGGAATTAAACTGTTTATTTCTTGAAACAAAGCAGCCATAGCCGGATCATTTTTAGCATAATATGGCTCTGAACCTTCCTTTGTATCATTGTTTAGCTTGTTTAGCATTCCCTCATAATCTGTATATTCATCATTAATTCCAGATAACATAGATTTTGCATCTGCAATATCCTTTTTAAGTAATGGAAGATATCGTATCACTCTCTCTCTTGTTATTATTACACTTTGAATTTCAGAGAGAATATTCAGAATTTTTATATATTCTTCCTTGGTTTTATCAGTATCTTCATCATTATTAGTAGCTAATTGAATTAATTTATAAGCTTTTGAAGAATATTCATTAAATTTTTTTGCAAAAGAACCGCTATTCATTTCAAGTAATGTAGGTTTTTCGTTATTAATCTGACTAAAAATTACATTTAAACTGTTATAATATTTATTTTTACCGTCAAGCTGTTCAATAATGGAATCCATATCTATTCTTAAAGTGTCAGGATTAAGCCACCATCTTGAATTAGCACCGGATCCTATCATCCAGAGAGAATAATCCCCGTTTTGCCAATCTTCAACTATATCGTAATAAGGATTTTTAAGTTTAACCCCTGTTACTTCAAGAACATCCTGTTTTACTTTATTAAAACCTGTAGTGGAAGATATCTGTCCGTCAGTATAATTTAACAGAAAATCTCTTAAAATCTGATAATCATACTGTGCATTATTCTGTCCGGCTACCAGTCTTTTTATTTGATGATTCTCTTCTGTTTGTTTTTCTTTAAGCCTGTCTACAATGGCTTTAATTTCTTTGTCTCGATCTGATTTAGTTGGCAGAAGAGAAAGTTTTGTTCGCATTTCCTTTAATATTTGCTGATTTACCGTTGGTTTGTGAATTCTTTTATCTACAATAATAAATTCTTCTGAACCATGCACCTTATCTAAATTAATTACAGCATCACGTATTTGATAAAGGCTGTTTATAAAATTGGCTTCAAGCGAACTGTATGGAATAACATTTGATTTTTCTCTTTCAAGGCGTTTTTGCAGCCCTTCTTTTACAATTTTTTCTGTGCTTTCAGCATTTTTCAGACCTATTTCAAGTATCGGGATTTCTTTTTCAAGTTTTTCTATTAAAGAGTTATAATTGCCTATATATTGCTCTATACTGTCTTTTATGGATGTATAATAAAGATATTTTCCATATTTACTGTTCAATTCATTTAATCTTGATTGCACTGATCTGATTTTTTCAGCATGTTTATTACGTGCAATAATAGCATTTTCCAATTTTGATTTATCAGACTGAATTTTTTCGTTATATTCACTTATCATTCTTGGAAAATCAGATTCCCACTCTCTTATTTCATTAACGGAATAGTGCATTTTAAAACATTGGGAATAAACATCGGTTGGATATATGCCGTTGCAACAGTTGACAGGTACAGGATTTTTTTTAACTCCATAAGTGGCAGCAATTTCATCATATTCTATTTTTGCATCTTTAACTGCATTACTTAAAGATGATTTTAAAGAATTATATAAATTCAAAGCTTTTGCAGCAATTTCTGCTTCTCTATCTTTGGTTTTTTCTGCGTTTGATGTAATTACAAGTCCCGTATCGGCTGTTGGCGAATGCATTAAAGATTTAACTGCCGCTGCTTTTTCAGTTTTTATTTTTTCCTTGCTATTGTATTCTTCTTCGCAAATCCTGGCGAATTCAGTATATAAACTTATTAATGTTTGTTTATCTTTATTTATAAAGTCAATAGCTGTTCTTGCATCTTTTTCCATCATCTGGCATAAAGTATCAAGTTTTTGTATAATTTCAGCCGCTTCATTAGGGTTATTTTTAGCAAAGTCCTTTGTCTGGTCAGCAAACTGGTAAATAGTTGCAATAAACTGACTCATTTGAGAAGCTCCGTTTGTAATGCCGGTCATAAAACCAGTCATAAAGTTATCAACTATAACAGGGATTAGACCTGCGGATACACCTTTAACGGCAACTCCAACCTGATCCCACTTCACATCTACCAGTTTTTTATAAATCATGTTTCCTGCTACAAAATTGCCCTGAATTTCCTTTCTGAGTCTTTGAATTTCTTTTGCAGTCGGACAATTTAATGCTTCTTCCGTACATTTAACATTGGGATAATCCGGTATAGCAGGGCCTGCTTCATAGAATTTTTTTAAATCTCCATAATTTGCAGCTGCTCTTTTTTGTTTTAATGCATCTATAAGCTTTGACCAACCCTGAACATCATTTGCCCAATTTGCCATTTCTCTGGCACCAGAACCAAAATCAGCATTTCGCGCATTTGGACTATAATAAATATTCATTAATTTTCGTTTACCATCTTCGTCCAGCTCTTTCCAGAGCATCGAATTTACTTTTGGACTATGTTCATTCGTTTTGTACTTAACGCCATTATATTCAACAACTGCATATGTTGAAATAAACCCGTCATTATAACCTTCAATATACTTTGCTCCGGCATTAGCCGGATTTGAATTTAATCCCAGACTTAAAATAAAAATTATTAAAGCAAATATGGCTTTTTCTTTTTTCATATCAACCTTTTAAAAATTTCTTGTACCGTTTGTTTGATATTTATAATCAAAAGTCATATCTGAATTAGTTCCATCGATACTAAAAGTTTTAATTTTGATAATTGCATACTTTTGCCCATTATCAATTTTTATAGCATATATTTTTGATACAGCAGTTATAGCGTTTATATTAGCGGTACTATATCCTGTTTCAGGCACTGAATGGATTGAATTCAAGTTACTTTCTGCCAATTGCTGCCAGGAAACAGATGTTCTGAATGCAATTTCAGAAATATTAGGAAAAAGATCAAAGTCGTTATTGCCATCATATAGATTAACCGCCTGATCTGAAAATTTAAATCCTTGTACGCTTATTCCAACGCCAGGAATATGTGTTGAATGAAGTGAAATATTTGTACCTGTCTCTGAATCATTTGTTAAATCGCTATCATTCTCTATAAGATCAATAGCTTCCCTGAAAGGTTTTTCATCAACAACACCTGAGCTGTCAACAATCAGTATCGGATTGTTGTTAGTGGACTGGATTTTTCCGGTTGCAACATTTCCGGCATCAGAAAGACCAAATATCAGAGGATTTTTCATACTAAATAATTTGAATCTGCCTTCTTCATTTTTAAATACGAATTCAGTATTTCCGTTATCAGAATATGTCTGGCCACTTTTTGTTGATACAACCGTCCTGTTATATTGAATAGAGAGGAACATTTTTCCTGAAGGATCTTTAGAAATATTATTTATAAAGTAATCTATTTTAATATAATCGAAAGCATTGAAATCTTTTCTTATTGCACTATCAAGCACGGCTTCATCACCTGCAAATTCAGGGCTAACATATGACATAAAAAGATTTGATTCTTCATTTTCATACGACTTGATCATTGCATCAAGATTTTCTTTAACTAAATTTGATATATTCTCGTTTATTACAGTTAATTCTTTGTGAGTTTCTTCAATATTATTCTTTTTAGCGGTTGTATCCAGTATTTTTATAAAAATGTCGTATTTTTGATCTGTTTCAGGTTTAAAGCTATACTGAAAAGATCCATTATCTGATAATTTTGCATCCTCCCATGTTTGTTGATTGTCTTTTGATACATAAACTGCACCAATTTTGCCACTTTTAACACTTGCTTTACCGTTAATTGTAACCTGTTCATTTTTCATGGAATCTTTATAGATAACAACTTTATTTCCTAATTCATCATAGGAATTTTTATTCAAATATAGATAATTGATAGTAACTCCATCATTTCCCTGTCCAAATATCCACCATTTTGCTTCTGCTTTCTGAATAACTAAAATATTCATCATTAACAGAATTAATAATATAGAAATCTTTTTCATAATGTTTATCTCCAATTCTAATTATTTTTGATCTAGAACAAGTGCTGTCTTCTCATGCTATATAGTTTAAGACTATCATTTTCTATTTTTAAAATCAGTTCAGATGTTCCTGATTTTGAAGTGATTTTTCCTTTAGTTCTGTCTTCCAGCTGTTTTGTAAAATTAATAGATACAGAATATTTACCGTTTGAATCAGAAATAACATTATTAATTACATAATTTATTCTGATAAAGCTGTATCTATAAAAAGAATTTCTGATACCTGTTTCAAGGACATCTTCATCATGAGTATAATCATCGCTTACATATTTCATAAATGAAATCGTATTTCTTGATTCATATGCTGAAATCATCCTATCAAGAGTATCTTTAACTTGAATATATTCATTTGAATTTTTAGAACTAGTTTCCATAAAATGTATATAATTAAAGGGATTACAGAAGGCTTCAGCTTTATTAAAGAAGCCTGAAAGTATTATTAAGGTAAATATAATTATAAATTTATTCATAGTTTAGTCCTTTTATAAAGTATTAGTTTTGGGTTTTTTCTTGCCTACGAATAAATCAATTGGAATATTTATCCCCATAGAGATACTTTTTTCTACAAAGTTTCTGGTATTTGTCTGGAAATTAAAGTCATTAATCATAGCTCTGACGAACATTGTACTGTTGTTAAATCTTCCAAGGAAACTCGGCTTGTAATAAATGCTGATATTGGTAAATAATTTGTTTGAATTATCTCCGTTGCCTGAATTTAAAATATTTTGTCCAAATTTCCAGTTTGAAGTAATTTTTCGCTTTGGAATATCTATACCCAAACCGGTTGAATATTCAATAATTTTATCAATTTTATTATTTATTTCATCATCAACAAAGTTTGTGCCGGCATTTATAGAAGGTTTAAGGACAAACATTCCAAACGTGCGTCTTGTGCTTATTGAAGTGCTGTAATTGTAATCATATGATTCTCGGGAGTTTTTATTTGTATTATATGAGGTAAAACCTGCATTATTATCAATATCAAAAAGACCAAAACGATCTCTGTAACTTAAATTTGTAAAATGATCGAATGACCTTGCACCTACACCTGATTTTCTATCCAATTTAAAATTTAAATCAGTTTCAGAATATTTTCTTCCGAATAATTTTCTTACTTTAACTCCAAATTCAGGTTTGTAAGTATTAGATCTTTGTTCTTCATTATGCAGTTTATTCATAAACCACATAAAGCCTGTATTAAAAGTTATATTTTTTTTGTATTTGTATTTCCATTTGATTTTTGCTTTTTCTCTGTCCTGAGAGGCAGAACCCAAAAATGTTTCAAATTTTGGATTTACTCTTTCAAATTCTACATTAACCCTGCTGGGACCGCCATCTCCTATGGCCTGAATTCTGTGAGCGTGCCCAAAATAAGATGTGTTATCAGCTCCGAATTCCGGTTGTCTGTTTGCCTGTGAAAAAGCAGATTCTCCCCTGATGGTTAATCCCTGAATCGGTTTATATTCATAATCAAAGCTGTAAATATTGTTATGATACAGAGGGTCGGCATCTGCTTGTCTTTCATCATCCTGCGATCTTAAAAAACTTGCTCCTGCTGTAAAATTAGGTGTGAAATCATGCCTCAAGTTAACACCGTAGCCAAGTCTTTGCATTGTTCTTGTATCAGGCAGCCTGATAAAGCTTTCCCATCTTGGATAAGCATAACCATAAAGAAGGGTTACATCCGGTAAATTGTCTTCTGTATTATAGTATTTATATGAAGCTCCTTTTAGGCTTGAACTTAGAGAATACTGGGAAAAAGATTCAAATACATCACCTGCATTAAGAGTATGATCTCTAAAAGTAGCTTGTCCCTGCAAGGAAGTTAATGACATAGATCTGATGTCAACTCTGTCGTCATTAGTAGTTCTCCCACCGAGGTTAAATTGATATTTCAGTTCGTTGATATTACCTTTCCCGTACATATTCAAATTTTCTATGTACTTTACACCATCAGAAAGTGAAGAACTGGATTTACCTGGACCTGTAACTTCATTTAGATTAAGCTGAATGTCATTTAAAACATGAAATTCGGCCTTATTATCTATTCGACCCTTTAATACTTGGTGTTTATTCTGTTGAGTAGCTGTGTCTGACTGTGAATTTTCAACAGGAAGTGTTTTTTGAACGCCACCTTTTAAATCCTTAATTTCAATAATACGAGATTCTTCTGCTTTTACAAATTGAGAAATAAATAAAATAGAGAAACAAGTAATCAAAACTTTTACAATATTTTTCATAAATTTAACTCTTCCAACTATAAAACATAATTTATATTATAAATTTATAATAAATAGTAATTAAAAACAAACTATAATTAACTGATTCAATAAAAATCGAATATAAAATCTATAAAAATACAGCGAATTGATTCCAGCTATTACATTTTTGTGTTGTTAAATATGTATTTTGCAGTATTTCGGGAAATATTTTTTACCATAGAGCTTTAAGCATAAATCTTTTTAATGACCAAAGAGGAATGCCTTCAAATTTATCTGAGCCAAATTCAGCAAATATATTTTCAGCTACTGTTATAGCTATTATTGGCAAATTCAAAATTTCTGCTGCTTTTTGAATTTTTCTGAATCCTGTTATAACATCATCTTTTGTAGTCTGCTCTGCAAAATGAGTATTGCTGATAATGCCGCTGAATTTTTTCCAGTTATAATTACCTGTTCCCTGACTCCATTTTACATATTCAACAATGTCATCAACATTTGAAGTCTCTGGTTTTGAAGCGTTAAGGACAATATAAATATTAAGATTTTCTTCTTTTTCGATGCCTGTAATTATCTCAAGGATATCAAGACCGCTTGCACCATACCCTACATCGATTACAATATCATTTGGAAATAAAAGACAGTTTTGCTGCTCTCCAGTAATAACATTTCCGGCTTCCCCCAGTCCAATATATCCGGTCTGCGCAATGACTTTGATGCCAAATTTTTCAAGGTCATCCTTAATAGGTCTAAGAGTGTATGCCGGTTCTACAGTATCGAGATCAACAAGTGTGATCTGCTTTCCTTCCTCATGGAGCATAAGAGCTCTATTAATAGATATTTCGGATTTTCCGCTTGCATATGCACCTGTATATACTTCAACTTTTCTTGTCATTTTATATCCTTTTTTAATTTTTTTATCATCGTTTAAATAATAATCATAGCGATTGAAAAAATTTGATTTTTCAATTTCTATTATTAGCTATTATGGTTAATAGTACATTAGAAAAAATTAATAACATAGACATAAATATTTTGAGATTTATTAATAGAAAAATCTCAAATAGAACATTGAATTTACTTCTTCCTCCACTTACCAATAAATACAAATTTCATTATCTTGCAGAAATACTCGGTCTTTATTTATATTTGCACATTACCAAAAAGCCTGAAAAATTCATAAATATCATGTTGATTTTTTCTGAAGCATTTACGGCAACTGTTTTAATTAAATTTATCATCAGACACAAAAGACCATTTGTTAATTACAAGGATATAATTGACAGAGATGGCGATTTTCCGAATGTTGGAGCAGAAGAATTTAAAATTGATAATGAAATAATCAAAAGTAACAGAAATTCCTGGTATTCATTCCCCTCAACAGAAGCCGCAACATCTATAGTTCTCCTTAAATCTTTTTTTAAGCCTGAAATAAATATTACAAATACACTTTTAATAAGCTATTTCAGTCTTATATTATTTTCCAGAATGTATAATGGCATGCACAGACCACTAGACATATTATTTGGAAGTTTGCTCGGCTGGTTCTGGCCTGTAAAAAAAGAAATTTTATAAAGATTGATTGAATTCTACACCTTTGACAAAACCTATTGCTTCATCTCTGGTATTAATATCACCGGAGATTTGAGCTTCATGAAGAGCTTTTATAACTACTCCAACTTCTTTTCCTTTGGGTAAATTTAAAATTTCCATAACATCATGACCGCTCAAAAGCTTGGGAATTTCAACTTTCTCCATAGAATCCTTATATTTTTCAAGCAGCCAGTATAATCCTTTAATATTTTCATTAACTATATTATCTGAAATTTCTGGCCCCCTTGCACTGA
This sequence comes from Candidatus Gastranaerophilales bacterium, assembly GCA_028689995.1. Classification (GTDB taxonomy): domain Bacteria; phylum Cyanobacteriota; class Vampirovibrionia; order Gastranaerophilales; family UBA9579; genus JAQVCB01. The sequence continues at coordinate 50,274 of JAQVCB010000007.1, read as the reverse complement.
GCCTGTCTGCCATTGCAAGAATTATTTCTTCCGGGGTTTCATCCTCGATTTTCCTGAACATTCTCATAATAGCCTTTTCGGACATTTCTTCTCTGTTTTTCAATAGCTGAGAAGGATAAAGATGATACTTTATTAGCCTAGTTATATATTTTATGGAGTTTTTACTAAACTTTAATCTTTTTAAAAGAGCAATTGCCAGTTCTGCTCCAACCTCTTCATGTTTAATAAATCTATGCCTTCCAAGTTCATCAATCTGCCATGTTGAAGGCTTGCCGAGATCATGCAGTAACCCTGAAAACTTCAAAAGAGATATAATTTTAATATTTGCCGCTATTTCAGAATTTAACCGCTCTTTAAACCATTCCGGCATATCTGGAATATTAGCCTCAATTTGCCTGACCACCTCGATTGAATGATCAATTAACTTTAAATGATGATGAAGATTCGGAGGTACATTTTCCTGCACAGCCATTTCAGGGAATATTTCATATAACAGGCCTGATTCCTTCATTAGATTGAGATTATATGCTGAATGCTGTCCCTCAAATAACTTTATAAGCTCTGCATTAATTCTTTCTACTGAAACAAGATTAACTTTGGCTTTATGCTTTTTAATATAACCAATTGTCAGTTCATCTATTTCAAAGCCGAGTTGCGAAGCAAGTCTATATGCTCTCAAAACTCTCAGAGGATCATCTACAAGATTTTCTTCAGACAAGGCTCTTATTTTTTTGTTTTCAAGATCATTTATACCGTTAAAAGGATCAATTAGTCCTGATTTAGAACCATCTATCCTATAAGCTATAGAATTTATTGTATAATCTCTTCGTTTTAAATCATCATGGATATTCTGATTAATACATCCTGCAAAGTCAAGTGTATTCTTCTTGTCCGGCATTACAACTCTTGCTATATCAAAATCTTTATCAAGAAGGACAAAATAACCATTAAAACAATCCGCAGCTTTTTTGGCAAGTTCAATAGCAGATTCGCCAATAACGGTATAATCTCTGTCATAACAAGGTCTGTTTATTAACAAGTCTCTTATATACCCCCCCACAATATAAAGTTCAGAATTTTTTGAACATAAACCTGTTAGAATTTTATTTATTACTTCATCTTGAATATTTTGAATATCATTATAATTCATATTCATATACCACATCTGATATTGCAGTTATTGCAGCAGTTTCAGCTCTAAGTATTAAATTCCCGAGTGTTACCTGCGCTATATTATTTTCTCTGAATAAAGCAACTTCTTTATTATCCCATCCACCTTCCGGCCCGATAATAATAAGAATATTCTTAATATCTGGATTATCCTGTTTTGATTTTGATAAAAATTCTTTTATAGATGATGCAGCGTCTCTTTCAGCACAAACAAATTTTATATCATAATTATCAAGAGTTACCAGTTCATCCAAAGACAATATAGGATTTATCTGAGGAATGCCGGGTCTTTGACATTGTTTAGAAGCTTCATAAGATATTTTTTGCCATCTTTGAATTTTTTGATTTTTATCTCTTTCATTTGCGAATTTTACTACTGTATTTCGGGTAATTAACGGAATAATAGTATTTACTCCGAGCTCTGTAGCTTTTTGAATTATAATATCCTGCTTTACTGACTTTAATATACTTTGAGCCAGAGTAATATTAGTTTTTAAAATCCTATTTGACTTAAAAGACTGCAAAATTCTCGTTTCAATTGAATTTTCTGTAATTCTTATAATTTCTGTTTCATAAATAATGCTATTTTTATCAGATAAAATGAGCTTATCACATTTGCCGAGTCTTAAGATTCTATGAATATGATTAATATCAGATTTATTGGTTACAAAAATAGTATTATTTATGATATTTTCCTGTTGTATAAAAAATTGAGGCATTTAGATTTTAGCTCCTATATCATCGAAAAAACAATTACGATACAAATAGCTGAAAAGTCGTAAATAATAATATTATTCAGTTTATTATAAAAATACTTTCTCCTCCATATAGTGGAAAATTATTTCTACAACTAAAGTTTGATTTAAATGTGTCGATAATTTAATTATAGAGAGAAAATATAATTTTGGAGAGTTAATTATAGTTTATTAGAGGAATCAGAGAGATTTTTATATGAAAAATTTAATAATTTAAAAAATATAAATAAATTTAAAACAAATAGGATTAAAACAGGTAACTGTTTAATTTGTACTGCCAAAATATCCAATATTAGTGTGATTTTAATTACTTAGGAAAATAATAGGAGAGTGAACCATGTCTTTAGTTATTAACAACAACATTGCATCGTTGATTGCACAGAAGAATTTGAGGTTTAATACCACAAGCCTTACAAATTCAATCGAAAAATTATCTTCTGGTTACAGAATTAACAAAGCATCCGATGATGCAGCAGGACTTTCAATTTCTGAAAGTTTAAGAAGCCAGATGAGAGGAAATTCTCAGGCAATTGGAAACATTCAGGACGGTGTAAACCTTCTTCAAATTGCAGAAGGGGGGTTATCAGTAGTTACTGAAAACATACAAAGGATGAGAGAATTATGTATTCAGGCTGCTAACGGTACCAATGGATCAACTGAAAGAAGTGCAATTATTCTTGAAATTAATGCAAGAATTTCGGATATTGACAGAATTGCAAAATCCACAAAGTTTAATAACGTATTCGTACTTGATGGCAGTATAACTACAAACGGTAAAATTCAGTGCGGAGCAAATTCTACAATCTCCACAAATACAATTGATTTGGCACCTGCACTAGAAAAATGTACTACATCATATATAGGCATAACTTTATCAGATACAGGTTCAACATGGTCTGCTGATAACGTAAGAACATATTTGAACAGACTTGATAATGCACTAAATACAATTATGACAAACAGATCAAAAATCGGTGCTTATCAGAACAGACTTGAAAGTACACTTAAAAGTTTAACAATCATTAATGAAAACGTTACGGGCGCAGAGTCCAGAATCAGGGATCTTGATCTCGCTAAAGAAACTGCAAATATGACTAAAAACCAGATATTACAACAGGCATCAGCAAACGTGCTATCTAAGGCAAATTCATTACCACAATTAGCACTTTCATTACTACAAGGATAAAAAAGCATTAAACGATGTACAAGTGTTTATTAATCACACTCTCCCCATAGGCCAGCATATGCTGGCCATTTCTTTTGGAATAATATATTTATTTTTTATATTTTTCTCTGTAAACTTTCAAGATTTCTATGATTTTATTTTCTTCAAGATCGAACCACTGCTTATAATAATTGGCAACAGCAAAAAAATATGTCTCATCTACAAGAGGACAGATAAAATTATCCACAAGTGATTGAATCTTTTTATATGCTTCTTTTGATGCAACAGGCACAGCTGCTGTGATTGATGACGGATTCATTCCTTTTACTGATTTAATAGCTGCTATCAATGAATACCCTGTCGCTACTCCATCATCGACAATAATAGCATCAGAAGATTTAACCAATTCTCTGTCGGCACTTCCATAAACACTTGATCTATGGATTACTTCCCTGACCACATTTTGAGAAATTCTTTCTATTGATTCTTCATCAATATCTAAATAAGCAATTGTTTTTTCATCCAGAACCTTGATTCCGTCCTCAGTAATTGCGCCAAATCCTGCTTCAGGATTGCCGGGTATAGGTAATTTTTTAACTATAACTGGATATATGGGGATCTCAAGTTTGTCCGCTACGCCTTTAGCAACTTGAATACCGCCTCTGGGTATAGCAAGAAGGCATGGCTTTTTAAGATCCAATTCCATAATCTTTTCTGCAAGAATGCTGCCAGCTTCTTCTCTTGAATAATAAAATCCTGTTTTGTCCATAAGATTTCTCCAAGTTTTATCAGCAGTAAATCGAAAGTTAACAACGATTACACCGGACAATTTATTAATATATAAGAGCAAAATTTAAAATATACAGATTTTTAAAAAATTAATTATTGAAAATAAAAATCTTGTATTCTATAATTCTAATTCGTAAGGCAATTATTCCCAATAATAAGGGAATATGCGAACAAGTTTGGTAAAAACAAGCGTCAACTTTCCAAACAAGCCGTTTTGACTTTGCCAAAACTTCAGATTCACATATAAGTCTTGCAAAGATAAAAAACCTCTGTTATGCTATACGTAACATAACCAACATGGGGTTGTAGCTCAGCTGGTTAGAGTGCCTGCCTGTCACGCAGGAGGTCGCGGGTTCGAGCCCCGTCAACCCCGCCATTTATTTTTATAAACATACGAAATAAAACCTGTCTCCTTTTGGAGACAGGTTTTTCTATTTTTAGTGGGTTTTAACCCATTTTCGTATCTATACAGTATTTTATATATTTTATTTCCATTTTTATGCAATTATTAAATTAATTGGGAGATGGAAAGAAATGAAGTATGAACAGAATGATGATGAATTAAGATTACAATTGAAAGATCAAGTTCAATTTTTGGTAAATTCATCAAAATCATTTGATAATGGCTTTGAAGGGGCAGCAAAAAGATTAGCAACAACCCTTCGTGTCTTGTTGCATGACAAAAATAAGTCTATTTCTCTTTTAACTCAGTTAAATTACAAAAATTTACTTTTTATAGACACGGCTTCTGAATATGATCCCGATAATTTAATTTCAACTATGGGACTTGTAGCAATGGAGGTAGGATCAAATGGAGCAAAATATGTTGCTCTTCTGGATGACCTACCGCCCGCTAAAGCCAATAAAAAAGTATCTTTTGATAACTGGTGGAATAAAATTGTATTTGCTGATAAAAACAAGTCTACTATGTCTAGAAAAGATTTAATTCTCAATGTTGCAGATAAGGATGGTGGCGCACATGTCGATCCAACCCTGGAACAAGCTTATGCAAATCTTACAAGATTTAATTCTTTAGATTGGAATTTTCATATTAATGGAGAAGATAAAAAATTTGATTCTGATCCAGCGTTTGCAAGCATTCGACAAATAGCTCACGAGGTTATTTTAACTTTGATAGATGAAGTTGACTTTCTTGAAATTGTTGGAGAAGGATATAAAATTAACTTAACTGAGGCCGAAAGTAATAAATATAACCATATGGGGTGAATATGTTTTCATTCAGGGAATTTTGAAAGTGCAATAGAATTTTTCAATAAATCTATTTTAATAAATCCTAATAATTTTATGCCTTATAGTAATTTGGGTTCTTTATATTTATCAGATAAATATAAAGATTTACAAAAAGCTGAAGAATATTGTAAAAAAGCTATAGAATTATTTTCTGGAGATTACCAAGCATACACCAGATTAGGGGTAGTATATGGATTAAGAGATAATTTGGAAGAAGCAATAAAATATTTAGAAATAGCTAAAGTATTAAACCCCAGTTATGTTTCTATATATAAAAATCTTGGTTTTGCATATGAGAAGAAAAAAGAATTGCTAAAATCAGAAGAGTGTTATCTAAAAGTAATTGAACTTGATCAAAACCATGCACAAGCTCATAACGCGTTAGGTGTAATATCATCGATGTATATTAAAAAAGCCACGGAGTTGGAGCCAAATAATTTGATATATAATAATAATTTACAAATTATTATTAAAAAGATAGAAAATACTTCTAAACAATAAACAAGTTTATTATTTAATTCTGCGTAATTTTAAACTGCTCTAAAAAGATTGAGCTTTTTAATTTATACTAATTTTATAAATGAATTATTTCCTGCATTTATTATTTTGGCAGATATTTGTATACTTGTATGAAAAATATATAAATAATGCAGCAAGGATAAATGTTCCAATCCACGTCATAATTTCGTAAAAATTCATTACTTTAACTCCCTTAATTCTTTTATTAAATCATTAATTTTATCTTCAATATTTAAAAGACCTCTAAGAAATATAGTGATTAATACTAATCCGATAATGAAAAAGATTATTTTTAAAATTGAATCCAGATTGAACAATAATCCAATGCTACCGCCACCTAGAACAACAAGAAAAGCAAAATGGTTACTCCTTTTACTTATTAATGAATCTATTTCTTTTTTGGTTGCATCTTTTTCCATAAGCTTTATTTTATCAGATTGTGTAGCAAAACTCTATTATGTAAAGTTATCACAAGAAAAGTTCTAAATCTGTCAATCCATCCCCGAATTAAAAAGCCCAGATCATTTCAGGTCGGGGCTTTTTAATTCATTCTTTTTGGATTTTTTGGTACGCATTGCAAAGCCTACAAACTAATATAAAATTTATAATATAATAATAATTATAAGTATTAAAAAGGAGAAAATATGTATCAGGTTTATATTAAAACAGGTCTTGATCGAAAAAAAATAGGTGAATTTAGGGATTTTGACAAAGCACAAGAAATAATAGAAACTGAACTCGCTAAAAATGAAGATATTAAATATGTTATGGAAGAAACAACCGGGAGTGTTGATATTTATGGTGAATTAATAGCAAATGTTGTAGATGAAAATTAATTCTAATCTATAGAAAAGAAGGATTTAGAATCCTTCTTTTCTATATTATTTTGCTTTATTATAAGGAACAAACAAAAAAATGTTGCAACTAATATGATGAAATTGAACAATAGTCATTGCGAGGGCTTTAGCCCGTGGCAATCTGTCTAATTTACTATTTTAACTATAAATTTGCTATAAAATTTACTATTGATAAGATCCTCACGTCGCTTCGCTCCTCAGGATGACATTTCGCAGATTTTATCATATTAATTAAAAACAACATACTATAAGTAAATAAAAGAGATTTATATGAATATATTATTTCTTCATCGCAACTTTCCGGCACAATTCAGGCATCTTGCAAGTCATCTGGCAAAAGACCCGAAAAACAAAGTTGTTTTTATAACAAACAGAAAAGAATATAATATTCCTGGTGTTTTAAAGGCAGTTTATCCTCTTAAACGTGAAGTAGGTAAAGAAACACACCGATATTTAAAATTCTATGAAGATTCAATTCTGCATGCTCAGGCAGCTGCGGAAGCTGCTTTACAATTAAAATCACAGGGATTTAAACCGGACATTATATACGGCCATTCATGGGGATCAAATATGTTTATGAAGGATATTTTCCCTGATACACCACTGCTTGTTTATTTTGAATGGTTCTACAATGCACACGGATCAGATGTAGATTTTGTAAATCCTGATTTAGTCACAATAAATACAGAAGCCAATATAAGAGTTAAAAATTCACATATTTTGGTCGATTTATACTCCTGTGACTATGGTATATCTCCGACTCATTGGCAGCATAGCCAATTTCCCAAGGAATTCAGTAATAAAATTTCGGTTATGCATGACGGCATTGAAACTAATTATTGCGTACCAAATCCAGAAACTAGACTGGTTATTCCTCAGCTTGATTTGTCTCATGTAGATGAAATTGTTACCTATGTTAGTCGTGGATTAGAACCCTACAGAGGTTTTCCACAGTTCATGGAAGCAGTTGCAATTATTCTTGAGAAACGTCCTAATTGCCACATTGTTATTGTAGGCGAAGATCGAGTCTGCTACGGAGGCCAGCTTCCAGACGGAAAAACTTTCAAACAATTGATGATGGAAAAATTAAATCCTGATATGTCACGAGTACATTTTACAGGTAATATTCCTTACAACGATTATCTTAAAGTTTTGCAGGTATCAAAAGCGCATGTTTATCTAACTTATCCGTTTGTCCTTTCATGGTCAGCATTAGAAGCGATGTCAGCAGGATGCGTTGTGATCGGTTCGAATACACAACCTGTTCAGGAAGTAATAACTGACGGTGTTAATGGTTTTCTAACCGACTTTTTCTCCCCAGAAAAAATCGCAGAAAAAGTTTGTGAAGTACTGGTAACATCAGAAGACCAACTTGATTTAATCAGAAAAAACGCCAGACAAACTATTCTTGATAACTACGACTTAAACAAACTTTTGCCCAAACAACTTGCATTATTTGAGAAAATGATTTAATCTTCAAATATTCTTGATTACAAATTTAAAGATATAAAAATATAAACAGATTCAATTTTCCTTAAAATGAATGATCTACGATTATTAAATAACTATTAAAATTATACAGAGTAAATTTTCTTAAATATAATATTTACCAAACTAGAAAAAATTTATTAAATAATAGAAAAATAAACTTTTGAAAGGACAGATAAATGAAAATACATTGGCAAATTTTAGTAGCCTTAGGATTAGGCGTTAAAAGACACTGGCATATCATATTTGCTCTTATAGCCGGTGTTGTTATGGGATTAATTGTTCAAACACTTGATAATAAAGAAGTTTGGATTAATATACTTGGATTCGTAGGACAAGCATTTATCAGGTTAATTCAAATGGTAGTTATACCGCTGGTTGCAAGCGCAATTATTGTCGGAATAGCAAGCCTAGGTGACAGCAAGCAACTGGGCAAAATTGGAATGAAAATGGTGCTTTATTACACTCTAATAACGATAATGGCTGTAGTAATAGGATCAACACTTGCTTTATCAATTAATCCGGGTAAAAACATTCAGAAGTTTATTAGTCACCAACAGGCAGTTGAAGTCCAGCAACAGGTTCAGGTAATGCAAGATGATCGTTCAAACCTCGGACAAATATATTTAAACATGATTCCTAATGCTTCTTCACTTGCTAAAGGGGAATTAGCTCCAATTTTATTATTTGTAATAGTTTTTGCTCTGGCACTTGCTACAATTGGAGAAATAAACAGGCCTGTTGTCTCATTCTTTGAATCAATATTTGCCGCGACTATGAAGATTACTGACTGGATAATGTGGGCGGCAACGCCGGGTGTATTTGCATTAACTGCTTATTCGGTAGCAATATCCGGCATCAAGGTATTATTCGATACCAGATTTTATATACTAACTGTAATAGTTGGACTACTTATCCAATTGTTCATTGTATATCCTTTAATACTAAGAATTTTCAGTAAAGTAAACTTCAAATCTCTGTATAGAGCAATAGCTGAAGCAATGATGGTTGCATTCGGAACAGCAAGCAGCTCAGCAACATTACCCGTAACAATAGCATGCTGCGAAAGAAGAGCAGGCATATCAAGTAAAATTTGCAGCTTTGTATTACCTCTCGGAGCCACAATGCATATGGACGGAACAGCATTGTTTCAGACAATAGCAGTTATAACTTTATGCCAGGCGTACGGAGTACCACTTGATATATTTTCTGTTATTCAGATTTGCATTCTTGCAGCAATTGCATCATGCGCCGCAGCAGGTATTCCAAGCGGCGGATGGATTTCAATGATACTTATTTTGAGCGGACTGGGACTTAGTCTTGATCAGGTAGGGCAAGGATTCACATTCTTATTTGCAATAGATCGTATAGTCGATATGTTTAGAACTGTACCGAATGTAACAAGCGACGCAGTTGTTGCGTCAGTTATAGCATCAAACGAAGGTGAGCTGGATTATGACTTGCTTGGTAATCAGGAAGTCTGGAAAGAAGTAGTTTAAATATAAATAACGGAAATTTAATCTAAAAAAGCGCTGCAAGAGCAGCGTTTTTTTTATACAAATTATTTCTTATGGAGTATAATCATATTGCAAAAGGGAAATGGGGCATCAGTAATGATTGACAATGTTCAGGAAAATAAAAGATTAATCGGCATATGGGGATATCCTGATCCCGATGTTTTAAAGCATACGCAAAGCACTTACCCTGCACATGAAATTATTGATCTTGATATAAATTATAATCATTGTTCATCAAATGTTCTTCCCGATGCTTACTGTCGAATTATTACTAACATTATTGATAATGCTCTTTATCTTAAAGATCACCTTGATGTTATTATTGCTTCAGTCGGAGAAGAAAAATGCGACAACGGAAGATTTGCCGCAAAAATATTATCCGATATGGGGTTTAACATAATTCAAACAAAATACTGCAAATATAATGACTCGGAACTATACACGCCGATTTCCGAAAGTAATTTACCTCTAAAAAATAAAATTATCAGAATTATGGACGGAATAATTAAGCAAACAAATACAATTCCTGAAAAATGCGAACCTGAATTTGGATTCTGGGGCGTGCCACCTAATGATCTGAGCATTCTGGATTTATTTCCCGATAAAACCCATGTGTTTGGTTGGACAAGGTGTGTGGAAGCCGGCAGACCTGCTGATTTGGATCTGGAAATGCTTGTAAATAAATCAATACCTACTGTCTTTTTCGCTCAGACATTTTGTGCCAAAATGCAACTAGCCAAATATCTGGCCAAAAAATATAATGGTCTGTATGTTGATGTAGATGATATTGCTTCAAATTCTGTCAGAGCCAAGATTGAAGCATATATCAGATTAGGTTAAACTCTATGAATAAGTTATTAATTGATGCTGGAACAACATGGAGCAAGGTTTTAGAACTATTCGAAGATGATAGTGATATTCAAAACAGCTTTTTAAATGAAAATAAAGAAATATCCGAATTTAGAGATAAAAACGGAAATTTATTAAAAGGAAAAATTTCACTTTTTCCATCAAAACAATTGCAAAAATTGAATATATTGTTTGACAACGCAACAGGACATATGGTTAAAAACCACATAAAAACAGATGGCATCTATGAAAATGAAGTTATTGCCCTTGCATACGGTGCAAAGAAAATTTTAAACAATCCACAGGATGCAACTATTGTCGATCTTGGTAGCAGAGACGTAAAATGGATAAAATTCAAGGGAGGCAAATACTGCGATCTTGACTGGAATGGAAATTGCGGGAGCGCAACAGGTGCAACTGTAGAAATGCTCTGTAAATTTTATGACATAAATCCGGTTCATATTGAAACCCATAATGAAAAGATTCCAGTCACCTGTGGAGTATTTGCAATGGAAAAAATAATGGATTTAATTGCTTCTGATACTCCGGCAGAAACAGCCATATCTAAATATATACATGGAATTGCTTATAGTACATGGAAATTTGCTGGTCAACCAGACAAAATATATTTATCCGGTGGGTTTTGCATGAACCCATGCTTTATAAAATCGCTTGAAATTTATTGCAATGTTATCCCACTAGGCAGATATGTCTTACTGGAAGGATTATATTAAATTATTTATAAAATACTACTTATTGGGGTATCCATTGAATCATCAATAAAAGAAAACAACCTTGCAGGTCTTTTGGAAGAAAGTTTTGTAAATTCGTCCGATTCATTAAGAATATTTAAAGAAATCATTTTCTTTCTGAAGTTTCTCTTATCAAGATCCTTATCAAGGATCATTTCATAGGTTTTTTGAAGTTCTGTTAAAGTAAACTTCTTTGGTAAAAGCTGAAATGCTATCGGTGTGTATTCAAGACGATCTCTTAGTCTCTTTAATGCATGTTCAATAATTTCTTTATGGTCATATGCAAGAGGTGGCAAACTATATACCGGATGCCAGTTAACCTGTTGAATATTAACGTCAGATTCATGAGATAACTGAATATCGTCAGACCTAATCAGTGCAAAGTAACTTACTGTTATAACTCTGGCATTAGGGTATCTTCCCGGATCACCAAATGTGTATAGCTGCTCAAGATAAACATCTTTTACGTGAGTTTTTTCATACAAAACTCTTTTTGCAGCATCATCCAATGGTTCAGATAGCCTTATGAATCCTCCAGGCATAGCCCACTTATCTTTAAATGGATCATAACCTCTTTGGATTAACAGTACTTCCAGTTTCTTTTTTCTAATTGTAAAGATCACTATGTCGACAGTTACTTCATGCGTTTTGGTTTCTTGAAACATATTTTATTCTTCTCAAATAATGTGATTATCGACTCGAACACATAACAGATAATTTGATTATAACGAAATATTCCTAAATAGTTAATACTTTTATTTACCTAGTTTAATTCGAAAATAAATTAGAAATAAATCTTTCACTAATATAAGAATAACAAAAAAATAATTTTTAGGAAAATATTAACTATAATTTTATTTATTAGAATCGAAATTTTTTAATGCAAAATCATAAATGTTTTTAATCGGCATATTATTTAGTATTGCCAGCTTTGCGCAATCTTCATATTCCGGTTTTACGGATAATATTTTGCCGTCATTGTCTTTTGCTATTTTTACCGATATTTCGCCAAGTCCTTCAAGGTTTACTTTTACAAATTCTTTCTTCAAAATAGATCTTTGTGTCTTATAGCTCCTGATGCCGATTGTAGATGTTTCATCAAAAATTATTTTCTCCATCAAAGACTTATTTTTTTCATTACATATAACAGAAATTTTACATGCCGGACGGGATTTTTTCATAATAATTGGAGTTAAATATACATCCAGCGCACCATTATCGAATAGTCGTGACATTATATAATCGTAAAATTCAGGTTGCATGTCATCTATATTTGTTTCGAGCACATAAACAGAATCGTTATCTATATGGTTACTTTCATAGGTGTTTCCAAGTGTTAGTCTGATCACATTTGCTATATTTTCAAAATTCTTTTTACCGGCTCCATATGATACTGAAGTTATTTGATCAAACTTCGGAAAACTTCCAAATTCATCTTTTATGGTGGCAAGTATTGCAGCACCGGTTGGTGTGAGGGTTTCACCTTCGATTTTTATCGAGTTATTAACAGGCCAGATGGATTCTTTTAAAATTTCCAGCGTTGCCGGAGCAGGGACAGGTAATACTCCATGATCAGCATTTACAAATCCAGATCCTGCATTAACCGGACTGATTATAACTTTATCAATATTTAAAGAAGTAAACAAAATAGAAAATCCTACTATATCGACTATAGCATCAATTGCTCCAACTTCATGAAAATGGACTGTGTTTATATCCTGATTATGAACTTTTGCTTCTGCTTTTGCCAAAGTAGTAAATATTTTAATGGCCAGATTTTTTACCTTTGAATCAATATCAGAAGAATTAATTATCTTTACAATGTCATTAAGACCTCTATGATGGTGTTCATGGTGCGTCAGAATAACATCTGCATCAACAGCAGAAATACCTTTTTTAACCACGTCTGAAATTTTTATTTCAAAATAGCCCTTAATATCCTTAATTTTATCCAGTTCAGTTAAAAATTGTTTTTTATTAATTCCTGTACCTAAAAGAGCAGCAAGAATCATATCGCCGCTGGCACCGGAAAAACATTCAAAATAACAAATTCTTTTCATAGCAAATTAATCTTATTTCTGTAATAATAGGCCTTGAGGGTGCGGAAAAATTCAATTTTCGAAGAAAATTAGGATTTTTCAAACCCGACCATTGGAAAGGTGAAACACATACACAGCCGCGATGAGCGGGTGGGTGTGTGTGTAACTAGATCATGACAGAGTTGAGTATAACATAAAGTTAGAGGTATTTATGCCAGAAAAAATTAATCAGTCAGAATTTCCGAGAATCGCTCTAAAATGCAGATGCGGCAATGAATTCAACATCAACGTATTAAGAATGAAAGAAAAAGAACCTGTCATTTGTCAGATTTGTGGAGAAAAACTTTCCGAAAAAATCGGTGAACAGTTTGCAAAAGCTCTCGAAGACCTCTATGGAGTAAAATATCAACTTGAAAAAGAAAGCTATCCATTTCATTTTTCTTTTGTTTACAAGTCAACATTCAAACAACCTCCCGCACCTTATCCGTTAGATCAGGAACCAAACCCCAAGGATGCCTAAGCTGATTCCATATAAAGAGTATTCGGGCTTGAAAAATATGTCTATTGACATATCAATTCATAATGAATCCATAAAAAATAAGGCAAAGCCGATATTAAGACTTTATGGATGGGAAAAACCGACTCTGACAATTGGAAGAAATCAGGCATTAACAGGAATTAATACAGATTATTGCAGATTAAATAATATAGAAATTGTCAAACGCCCAACAGGCGGACGTGCAGTATTACATGATAAGGAATTAACATACTGTTTTATTACACATGAAGATTTTCTTGAGAATGGCAAATCTGTTATTTTATCGTACAGGGAAATATCACAAGCTCTCATAACAGGCTTTAAATTATTAAATATTGATCTTTCATTTCCTGAAACTAAAAAAGTTTCAGTACAAAATGATTTTTGTATGGCACTGTCGACAGGCGCTGATCTTAATTACAAGGGCAAAAAAATCATCGGAAGCGCACAATTTAGAAAACAAAATTATATTCTCCAGCACGGTTCTATTCTTCTTGATATAGATCCAAAAATGCTGGAAAATATTTTTTACTCAGAAAATCCTGACAAAAATCTGATAACAATAAAACAAATAAATCCTGCCATTGCAGATATCAATATTATTTCAAGAGCTGTAATATCAGGATTTGAAGCAATATTTGGTTGTAAATATGTTCAATATTGATGAAATAAAAGAAAATTTAAAAACTTCTCAGATAGGCAAAAGAATATTTCTCCTCGATAATATTGATTCAACGAACCTTGAATCATTGAGATTGATTAATTCATCCAATGCTAAATTTGGAGATTTAATAATAGCAAAGACTCAATCTTCCGGTAAAGGACAGCAGGATAATGTCTGGAATTCACCTGAAGGCGGACTTTATTTAAGCATTATTACAGTTTCCAAAATAAGTGAACTTTCAAACCTGATTACTTTTACTGCTGGAATTGCCTGCACAGAGGCAATTAAATCTGCAGCCCAAATTAATGTAAATTTAAAATGGGTAAATGACATAATATATAAAAGAAACAAACTCGGAGGTATCCTTACTCAATCAGTAACAAGAGGAAATTTATCTACAAATATCATAGGTATCGGAATTAATGCAAATACAAAAAACTTAAATATAAATAATAATAAATACAACGTAGCTTCATTATTAGAAATAACAGGCAATAAAATAAATATAAATTTACTTGCCGCCGAAATATGCAATTATTTTGAAAAATATTTTAAAATATATCAGCAAAATCCTGATGAAATTACTGCTAAATGGCTTGAATATTCCAATATTAAAGAATGTAAAATTTATTTTACATTAGAAGGTATAAGATTTTCAGGAACAATAGAAGGAATAAACAAATCAGGCCACCTGATAGTCAAAGCAGACGAAAAAGCTTACACACTAATATCAAGCAGAAATGTAGAAATAATCTATAATTAATCTCCAGATTACAGTTAAATTAAAATATTAACCTTCATTGCAAGGTGGAGAAATATGTGTAACTTCAGGATTTTCTGTTGTTTGAGGTTCCTGAGTTTCTTCATCTGATTGATATAGTTCTTTTTTAGGTTTATCTTCTTTAGGCACTGGCTTTTTAGTCTTTGATTTCTCTGGCTCAATCAATTTCATCGCTTTTTCTGCTTCTTCAATGTCATCTTCAGTGATTTTGCCTGTCACACTGAGACTAATTCTGTGATCTTCAGGATTGAATCTGACAACTGTAGTTTCAATTGATTTACCTGCTTCAAGCGGAGCTCCTGTTTGGTTTTGATATTCTACCACTTCTTTGTAAGGAAGCAATGCTTCGACGCCATGAAAAACTTCTATAAATGCTCCAAAATGTTTTATTCTTGTAACTGTTCCTGAAATCTTTTCGTTAACTTTTATTATTTTTGCAGCTTCTGCCCAAGGATCAGGCTGAAGGCTCTTTAAACTAAGACTGACTCTTTGTTTATCGTGATCAATCCCGATAACTTCAACTTTGATTTTTTCACCAACAGTAAGAATATCTGCTGGATGATCGACCCAACGCCATGACATTTGTGAAAGCGGAAGTAATCCGTCTATACCGCCTATATCTATGAACGCGCCAAAATCTGCAAGTCTTACGACTTCACCTTCAACAACTTTACCAATATCAAGTCTTTCAAAAATGTCTTTTCTCTGAACTGCCTGTTGATCTGATACAACTTTTCTGTGTGACATGATCAGGTTATTCTGTTGAGCATCAATAGAAAGTATTTTTAATGAAAGTCTCTGACCCACAAGGCTTTCAATATCTTTAGCCCTTATGTGGCTGGATGGGACAAATCCCCTGAGCCCAAGAACATCAACAAGAATACCCCCTTTGACAACTGATAATACATCACAGTCAACGATAGCATCTTCTTGTTTAAGATCTTCCAGTTTTTGCCAGCTATATGCTGCGGCAACTTTTTTCAACGACAAAGTAAGTTGACCGTCTTCATCTTCTTCTTTTACAATTAAAAATTCTCGCTCTTCTCCAATTTGAATAACATCTTCCGGCGATTTAGTGTAATCAATTGACAATTCTTTTAGAGGTACGTAAGCAGCGGTTTTAGCTCCGATATCAATAAGTACACCATTTGGTAAATATGCAACAGCTTTTCCTTTAACAAGATCCCCTTTGTTAAAGTTGTAGTCATACATTTTTAACAACTTTTCAAATTCACTTTGTTCATTGTTACTATTTGCTCTAGTTTTAAGAGCTTTTTCTGCTGACATTAAAATTAAACCTCCAAAAAAACATACCGTTTCAACATAATATTATATCAAAATAAATTATAAATACTAAAATTATCTTATAAATATATATGTTCAATAAAAAACTACCCTTATGGGTAGTTTGGAGCAATCAAATAAAACTTCATCCTGTTTAATTTAATTCAGGTAATATTCGAGCATGCCATCCTTCATACAAATATTTTGTAATTTCCTTATTGCTCTTAGTTCAGTCTGTCTGATGCATTCCTTTGTGACTCCATACATTTTGCCTATTTCATCAAGTGTTTTTGTTCGAATGTTCCCTAGCCCAAATCTCATTCTGATAACTTCCTCTTCTCTTCTTTTTAAAAATCTTAGTACATAGTTTATATCTTTATTTAAGTCATTATATTCAGTTAGTTTCTCAGCTTTATATTTATTATCAATAAGAAAATCCGAAAAACTAACTTCACTGCCATCTCCCAGTTGATAAGTAGAATCAATTGATATTGATTTATTGAATGCATTTAAGTAATTATTAATTTTTGAGGCGGATAAATTGTGTTTCATTGCAACATCTTCAACAGAAACTTTACAGTTATAAGCTTTCTCCATTTCTGTCTTGATTTTCGAAAACTTTGAAATAGTTTCCTGAACATATACAGGTACTTTCATACAGTAAGATTGTTCTGATACAGCTTTGTTCAGAGCTTGTTTTATCCACCAGGTTGCATATGTGCTAAATTTAAAGCCAAGCTTATAATTATATTTTTCAGCGGCTATCATAAGTCCAAGGTTTCCTTCCTGAATCAAATCAAGAAAAGAAAGATTATGATAACAGAACTTTTTTGCAATATTAACAACTAACCTGAGATTAGACTGTACAAGCAGTTTTTTAGCTGCAATATCACCCTTGGAAATTTTTTTTCCCAGCTCAATTTCTTCCTGAGATGTGAGAAGTTTAAAGTAAAATATTCTTTTTAAATAAGCTTTAGCTGCTTCATCAAAAAAATTGGAGCAATCTGCCTTAACTGTCTCTCTTTCTTCTTTTTTTTCCTGTGGTTTTACTTCTTGACCTTTTTCATCTAATAATTCCATCATAAAAACTCCTTAAAACCTTACTTATCCCATCGTTATCCCTGACCATCTACTTAAATTACCAAAGAAATTGCAGCACAAGATTGATGTCAATATCACAATATGACACAGCTACTATTTATCGCACATAAAATACTGCCAGTGTTATTTAAATGCAATAATAATTAACACTGTATAGCTAAAATATATGCAACAGCAATAAATTATAAGGTATGAAATTTTTAAAACCTTAAGCAGGATAGATTTTGATGAATATATACTTTGTATATACTTTATATTATCAGATGTTCATGTGTTCGTCAATTCTATTGTAACGAAACATTAAGATAAGTTTTAATTATGGGTATTTTACTTAACGTTTCTTAATAAAATAAATATGCTTTCATGTTTCGCATAAAATATGAACATTAATATTAAATTCTGAAATACGGCATTCTATGTATATTGAAGGACCTTTAAAATCAGGAAAAACGTCAATCCTTGCTGATAAGTTCATTGAGCTTATCAAATCAGGAATTTCTTCACAAGAGATAATTATTATTTGTGCCAACAGTTACAAAAAAAGAATTCTATCTGAAATAATAAAGAACAAATTAACAGATTCTTCACTTAATCAAATCGGAAATATTCCGATATTTACTTTTAATGGCATTGTTTATAATTCCATACTGAATAATTGGCCGATTATTGAAGAAAAGATACTCAAAGATCCTGAAAATTCAGTAATTATACCCAATCTATGCGGACTTGAAACTACTGAATACCTACTAAAAAGCTGCATTAAAAGCATTAATGAAGAAAATAAGGAAGAAATCGGATTTAAGGATTATTATTCAGATTTAAATCTTATACATCAACTTTTAAGACGCTACAGGCTTTTTACCGAAAACAATCTCGATGATTCAGAAATACTGACAAAATCAGAATTTTTGAAAGAAAATTTTGCAAAAGAATCAAAGAAAACTCTGGAAAAATTAAAAGAAAAAACTGGAACGCTCCGAAGCATCGATTATTTAAAACAAACAGAATTCTTTCATTATCTGATACAAAATAAGTTGATTAATGACTTTAACGGAATAAATTATTTTTTTGCCGATGATATTGATGAACTTTCCTATTCAGCGCAGTATTTTATTAAGTACCTGATGACAAAGGTTAAAGATTTTTATCTTGCTTCTGACCCTAATGGAGGAACAAGAAGGGGATATTTATGTGCCTATCCTGAAGGCTGGAATGAAATCAAACAAATAAAAGAATCTGAAACTATAAATCTGGAATGTAAAAAATCGACTTATCCCGATGCAATAGAACTGTTTAACGCTGTAAAAGATAATCTGAATGCACAATTAAATTTTATAAAACTCGAAAGCTCAATAAAAAGAATTGAAATGCTGGATAATGTTTTTAAGAAGATCCGTGATTTAATTTATAAAACCAAAATTTCACCCGAAGATATCATTATTGTGACTCCTTCTATTGACGAAAATTTCAGGTATTCACTATCGGAATTTTTTAAGATTCATAAACTTAAGCACCAGTTTCTTTCAGGTTCAAAAAAAATTATAGATAACCCTTATGTCTATGGAAGTTTAATAATTGCCCAGTTGATAAACGAAAAATGGAAATTTAAACCGTCTGAATTTGAAATCAGGCTTCTATTAACCGGACTTTTGAATTTCCCTGTGATTGCCTGCAACGATATAATTCAAAGCTATAAAAAGCATAAAAAACTTGATGAAAATATCAAATTATTATCAGTAGACCTGAATATTAGATACCATAATATTATAGAAACTATTAAATACTTGAATGATGAAAAATGTGACTTGCAACAACAGCTCTCGGTAATATTTACCAGAATTCTTGCCCCTGAATTAACTATTGAATCAGATATTGAAGACTTTAATATTATGTTAAAGTCGCTAAAAAGTTTTTATGAAGTTATAAACAAGCTGGAAGATTCTGAAAAACCTAAAATACCAGAAAAAGACTGGGTTATACAAATTAAGAATACTGTTGTTTCAGACAATCCTCCTCTCATGCCGGATATAAAAGAAGGCAGTATCCTGATTGCAACTCCACAAAAAGTTATTGACTTTGAACTTGAATCAAAATACCAAATATGGCTGGATGTCTCAGGTTCAGGGTGGACAAAAGATGACACAGGGCCACTTTATAATTCATGGGTGTTTCAAAAAAACTGGAAAGACGAAGAATATTCCCCTGAAATACATAGAAAATTAACTTTAAATAAAACTGCACATGTGTTTAGAAAACTTGTTATATGTGCTAATGAAGCTATATTTGCTTATTCTTCGCAGATAGATAATGTCGGAAATGAAAATACCGGTATTCTCACTCGTTATCTTGATCAGAACAGAGATAAAGAAGAAAATAATTTCAACAGAATAACACCAAGAACAGATCAGGAACCAATTTTAAAATATACCGGAGGAAGACTTGCTGTGCCGGCTGTACCCGGTGCCGGCAAGACAACAATTATGCGTGAGTTAATAATTGAACTTATAAATCGTGGAGTTAAGCCTTCCGAAATAATGGTTATTACTTATATGGAATCGGCTGCGAGGAATTTTATAGACAGAATTAAACGCAACTGCCCTAAATTAAATGAAATGCCATATATAAGCACTATACATGGGCTTGCATACAGGATAATTCAGGATGATAACAATTTTGTAAAACTTGGTTTTGATCAGAACCTTGAAATTTGCGATGATACAGCAAAAATTAGAATTATTAACGAAATCTGCTTAAAATATTTGCCTGATGGAGAAAATGAATATAACTGGATTGAGCTGAATACAAGAGCTATTTCAAAAGCAAAATTGGGGGAACTTCACTACAGTGCAATAAAAAAATATTTAAAAAGTCACAGTAATCAGCAGCTTGAAGAATTCTTGCCTATATACACAGAATATTCAAGGACTCTTAGAGAAAAGAATATGGTTGATTTTGATGACCTGCTTGTTATGTCTGTAAAATTACTGAAAAATTATCCCGAAATAAGACGTGTATACCAGACTCAGTACAGATATGTAATTGAAGACGAGGCACAGGACTCATCAAAAATTCAGCAGGAACTTATCACTATTATCAGTAATTATCATGGAAATCTGGTCAGATGCGGCGACCCTAATCAGGCTATTATGAATACATTTACTAATGCTGATGTGCAGGGGTTCAGGGACTTTATTGCAAATAACCAGAATATAAACATGGTCAGCTCTCAAAGATGCTCCAGAGAAATCTATGAACTTGCCAATCATCTTGTGAAGTGGTCATATACTCAGGATGACTTGAAACAATGCTTCCTTGAAATATATATGGAGCCGGTGGATGGTAAAAATCCTGAAGTAATAGACTCTGTCAGCTTTAATATATTTGATTCTCCTGATGAAGAGAAAATTAGGGTACTAAATGAAATTAAGAAACTCAGAGAAGAAAATACAGATTTTACGTTTGGAATTTTATTAAAGAAAAATGATGCTGTGGTTGATTGGGCAAGATTTTTGGAAAGCCATGGCATACCTGTTATTTGTTATACAGATTCAATAAAACAAAAAAAAGTCTTTAGATTTATACTCAGTTTCCTTCAGGTACTGGAAAACCCTTGGGATAACAAGAATATAGTAGAACTTTATGAAGAATTTATTCAGCTTAAATTCTATCGTAAGAACTTTGAATCCATTGATTTTATTAAAAATAAGATAAAATCACCTTTTATAAGCTTTGAACTTTCTGAACTTATGACAGAAAATCTTGTTAATTTCTGGGCAGATATTTATTACTGGCTTGAATATTCTTATTTATCACCTGAAGAACTGGTTATAAAGATTGGAAATTATTATTTTAAAGATATTACTGATAAATCCAATGTTTATTTGATGGCTGCCCTGATTAAAAAATTTAAAAAAAGTTTTAATGACTACAGTGAAGCGGCAAAAACAATTAATTTACCTGATATAATAAATCATTTTAAAAAACTGAGAGACCTTAAAAGAGTTAGCGGTGTGAGATTTTTTACAGAAATGGATGAAGATAATTCAGCTCTCGCCGGTTATGTTCAGTTAATGACCATACATAAATCAAAGGGAAACGAATTTGATGCTGTGTTTGTTCCTGAAATGCACGAAAGTATGTATAACTACACGATTACTCCTGATAATATCCAGATAAAGCCGGAAAATATTCTACTTGAGAAATTAAATGAAATTGTTGAAAATAAAAAAGAAAAAACTGCTCCAAGAATTCAGCTTGATCAGGTCGAAGAAAACATGCGGGTAATTTATGTAGGAATTACCAGAGCTAAAAAGAAACTGTATATGAGTTCAACAAATAAATTGGTTACCAGATGGGGTAAATCTACTGTTAATATACCATCCAAAGTTTTGGAGTATTTTATTTCATTTAAACAACCTGAATTGCAGGTGATAAAGAATGGATAAACATACTTTTAACCACGATAAATTTAATACCTGGAAAAACTGCCCCCGACGCTATTTTTATAAATATATTAGGGAACTAAACTGGCCTGAACTTTCAGACGACTATAAGCTCGGAGTTTCTATTCACAGGCTTATGGATTATTATTTGAGGGGTTTTGATGTTGACAATCTTGTCAATAATGCAGATCAGGATGTTCAGGAAGTCTGGAATAATATTAAAGATTATGAATTGCTTAAAAATAAAGTCATTGCAACAGAATGGGGCTTTAATTGCAGAATCGGCAAGACAAATTACTGGCTTAATGGAAGAATTGATGCAATATTTCACGATAAAGAATCCGGCAAATATATTATTGCAGACTGGAAAACCGGCATTATTCCCAAAAATCCTGAAGAAACTTTCCAGCATATTATTTACCTTTATGCTTTTTATAAGTGTCATAAGGATTTAAAGCTCGATATAAAACCTGAAAATCTTATGTTTCAGTATATTAAAGTTTCTAATCAAATTGATACATTTTCAATAGATTTTTTACAGAATAAAATTACACAATATGAAGATATTTTGGCTAATAAAATCAACGAAATCGAATCTGCAACAAATTTTATTAAGTCTGAAAATTGCGAAAAAATACTTCGTGATTGTCAGTACAAATATTTATGCATGAAAGATAATGATTAGCTTTTATAAGCTTATTTAAAGATGTGGGAAAATCTTAATTTTTCATAAAAATTGAATTTTCCGTAACCTCTTTAATATTTTCTTAATTTGTAAAACTTAACTATTACTACTAAAACATAGTATCAAAATTATTTGTTTTGTTATAATTACAAAATTATACTTGTTAACAGACAAAGAGGTTATTAATGTGTGTGGAATAGTTGGTTATATTGGATCCAAATCAGTAATACCAATATTAATAAATGGATTAAGTAAATTAGAATATAGAGGTTATGATTCAGCAGGAGTTGCAGTTTATAAAGGTGGTGAGATAGAAACATATAAAGCTCAGGGAAAACTGCAAAAACTTAAAGATCTTTTAGGTACCAATGGAAACGGCGATAATGCTAATAAAATAGGAATAGGACATATCAGATGGGCAACACACGGTGCGCCTACCGAAATTAATGCACATCCCCACGTTAGCTGCTGTAAAAAAATCGCTATAGTCCATAACGGTATTATCGAAAATTTTAAAGAATTAAAAGAAGAATTAACTAAAAAAGGGCACGTTTTTGTCTCCCAGACAGATACAGAAACAATTGCTCACTTGATTGAAGAGAACCTTAAAACTCATCCTGATATTTTCGACGCAGTTAGACATTCATTAAAAAAACTTGAAGGAGCGTATGCAATAGGAGTCGTATATAAAGACAATCCTGATATTTTAATTGCGGCAAGAAAGAATGCTCCATTAATTGTCGGCATCGGTGAAAACGAAAACTATATTGGAAGCGATGTTCCGGCAATACTTGAATATACAAAAAATGTTATCTACCTTGATGATAGTGAAATTGCCGAAATAAAAGCAGATGATGTAAAAATCTATGACTTTGACGGCAATGTCATTAAAAAGAAAATTGAATGTGTACCATGGGAGCCTGTAGCTCTCAGCAAAATGGGCTATAAACATTTCATGCTTAAGGAAATTCATGAACAGCCTGATGTGATAAGACAAACTTTAAGTGAAAGATTAATCAGTTCTGATTTACCTCTTCAATTAAACGAAGTAAAACTTACTAAAGAATCATTAAAAAAACTTAATAGAATACAAATAATAGCATGCGGCACTTCGCTTCATGCGGCAATGGCAGGCAAATACCTGATAGAAGAATTCATTGGAATTCCTGTGGATATAGAAGCATCAAGCGAATATATCTACAAAAGGACTATTTCAAGTGCTAATTCTCTTGTAATAGGAGTATCTCAATCAGGTGAAACAGCAGATACTATTACGGCAATCAGGCAGGCAAAAGCCGAAGGAGCTCATGCCCTTGTTATTACAAATAGAGTTGATTCAACAATGGCAAGAGAAGCTGACAGCTTGTTACCTATTAATGCAGGTATTGAAGTCAGTGTTGCTGCTACAAAATCTTATACGGCACAATTAATAGCTTTTTATCTGTTAGCTATTTATTTGGCAGAAATTAAAGAAGCTCTTCCAGCTAAAGATATTATAAAATTCAAGGAGCAACTTTTTAAATTACCTCAACAAGTAGAAATTATTCTTGGTAACAAGACAGAAATAAAACGATGCGCCAGGAAATTCCACAATGCAAAGGATTTTATCTTTATAGCACGTGGTATAAACTTCCCTGCGGCTTTAGAAGGGGCTTTAAAACTCAAAGAAATTAGTTATATCAATGCAACAGGTTATCCAGCCGGAGAATTAAAGCATGGACCTATAGCTATGCTTGAAGATACAATTCCTGTGCTTGCAATTTTAATGCCAGGGTTAGTCTATGAAAAGGTTCTTTCAAATAGCGAAGAGGCTAAGGCAAGAGATGCAAAGATGATTGCTCTTACATCATCCAATGATAAGCATTTAGAGAGTGTGTTTGATTTCATCATTAAAATTCCTGATATTGATGAAATATTCTCTCCGATACTTACAACTATTCCTCTTCAGTTATTGGCATACTATATTGCAGAATTCCTTGGTAAAGATGTAGATCAGCCAAGAAATCTTGCCAAGTCAGTCACTGTTGAATAAGTTATGAAAATCGTCAATAGACAATTTGAACTGGATAAACCTAAAAAACTGACTGTTGATATTATTGAAAATGCTTTAACACAATCAGGTGAAATCCCTATCAGATGGTCTGTTGTGAAAATTCATAATAATAAAATCATTGTAGATGCAGTTTTGTTTAAGTAATTTTGAAATATATACTTATTAGAGTGTTAATTACCGCTTTTCAAAAAGAGGGTTAATGATCATATTTTCCATTATTTAATTTCCTTTATTCATAAGACTTTCAGAATGATTATTATATTAAAATAAAGAGACTGTCCATGCTTTTGGGACAGCCTCTATCTATAGAAATTTATATTTATTAAGACTGATGCATAACTACCAAAATATCGTTTTATTCATATCCAGCATACAGCCACTATGACCGAGCAAAGTTCTGAATGAGTTTTTAATCAAAATTATAGTCATACAGAGGTATCTTATTGAGAAATCATAAATCCGAGTTCATGTTTTAATGCAGCTTCAAACCTGTCTGAGACAACAGACCAGTTTGTATTTTCAAAAAAAGCATCAATATAAGCAGGTTTATCTGTTCCATAATCAAGTGTATATGCGTGTTCCCAAACGTCAACAACGAGCAGCGGTCTTACAAAAACAGGAACATTAATATTATGTCCGTCAATTGCAAAATTACGGATTTTTCCATCTCTATAATTATATGCAGTTATAGCCCATCCTCTTGCACATTTAGCAGCAGATTTAATATCTTCTATATAATTAGCCCAGCTTCCAAAATCTCTCTCTATAACAGTTTTAAATTCCTGTTCAGGTTCTGAAATTTCTTCACTCAAGTTCGAAAAATAAAGTTCATGTAAAATTACACCGTTTAAATTATGAGTTAAATCAATAAGTAATGATCTGTCTTCTGAATAGTTATGATTTGCCTTATTTTTATCGGCATATTTTAAATCATCGAGAATTTCATTAACCTTTTTAATATAGCCTTCATAGAGATGATGATGATTTGTGAGCATTTCTTCGCTCATTCCGTCAAGTCTTTCAAAATAGAAGCTGAAATCCTTAGCTTCGTATTTATCTATAGTGCTATGAAGTCTTTCATTAAGAGTAACCATTATTTATCCTCCCCAAAAATTAATACAGGATGTTACTATCAATTATTCTGTATTAATTTTCAACCCTCTGTTGTAGGGGCATTTATGTACCAGTCAGGAAATTATACATTGTTTAAGGAACAAAGAAAAAATTCTTACGTATTTAAAATTAAATTATTCAAGTGTTTACCAAATAGGATCGACAAATTTGCAAATTCGGCTGGAGTCAAGAATATAAAATAATTACAAGTTCATCATCCAGCCTCACCCACAAGGGGCCGTGCAAATTTGTCTTTATATATCGCTTATAACTCCCCCTATAAAATCGTTTAAAGCTCCGATTTTGATAAAACTTACACCATTTTTATAGAGTTATATTTTTCTAATAAGAAATATAAAAAGAAGGAACTTTTGCGATAAAGCGCTGCTTAAATGAATTTGCTGGCAGGGCTGGAAGGGCATAAGTTTTATCAAAATCTCCGCCCGAAAACGATTTTCAAGGGGGAGTAACAAGCTTTGTGTTAGTTTTTTATATTATAAAAATGTCAAAAAAATTTTTTCTTACTTCCTTAAAGCATAATATTCATTAAACCATGCCGTAAACTTCTTCAAACCTTCATTAACAGGCGTAGTAGGATTATATCCAAGAAGCTTTCTGGCTTTTGAAATATCAGCATAAGTCAATGGCACATCCCCCGGCTGAAGTGACTGTCTTTCTACAATAGCTTTCTTTTGAAGATTCTCTTCAAGCAGACTTATCAGGTCATTTAATTCTATGGTTTGTGATTCACCAAGATTTATTATCTCATACTGTGTTTTATCATACTCAACAGAAGCCAAAATTCCCTGAAGTATATCATCCACAAAAGTATAATCTCTTTTTGTAGTACCATCACCAAAAACAGGTATGGATTTTCCTTCATTAATCAATTTGGAAAATTTGTGAATAGCTAGATCTGGTCTTTGTCTGGGTCCATAAACAGTAAAGAATCTGAGACAAACTATATTCATATTGTAGAGATAACTGTATGTATAACATATTTGTTCTCCGGCAGCTTTAGTTGCCGCATAGGGAGAAATTGGCTTATCTATTTTCATCTCTTCATTAAAAGGTCCATCTTTTCTTGAACCGTACACAGAACTGGAAGAACCAAAAACAAACTTTTTAACTCCAAATATTTTTGACAGTTCCAGTAAATTTGCAGTTCCGACAATATTTGTCTGCGTATAAGCAAGAGGATTTTCTAATGAGGGACGTACACCTGCTTTTGCAGCAAGGTGAATTATATGTGTAATTTGATGGTTTTCAAATACTTTCTTTAAAGACTGCTGATCTGTAATATCTGTTTCATAAAGCTTATAAAGCGGTGATTCAAGATGCTTTTTTATATTATTTCTTTTTATAGATTCATCATAAAAATTATCAAAATTATCTACACAAATTATTTCAGAATTACTGTCAATAAGTAATTTATCAACAAGATGGCTTCCTATAAAGCCTGCTGCACCAGTTATTAAATAAGTTCGTTTCAATATTCGTTACCTTCATTACAATAAATATAGAACTAAGGTACCACAACCATAAGAGCATTTGGAAGTATGCTTATGTCTAAATCAGAATTATAGAACGGTTCACCGTCTATATGAATATTTCTGTAATTAGACTGGATCTTAATACTTCGTGCCTGCCTGCAAATAACTTTTGAGCCGAGATTATGTTTTCCAATCAGTATTTTTATAAACACTGAAAGAAATTCCCATAAATTTTTTGTAAGAATTATAGAAATATCTAATTTTCCGTCTTTTAATGAACCTGATGGAGCTAAGTTAAAAAGATTTTTAAACATATTTCCCGCATTTGCAACTATGATTGAATTTGCATTAACTTCATAAACTTTGTCATCTATAGTTATTTTATAAGATTTGCAGGATAATTTAAAACTGTTAATAACCCCCTGGGCTAAATAAGCTAAATAACCGACTTTTCTTTTCCATGATCTCTTTGTACCGTTTACTACATCAGCATCAAAACCTATTCCAATCCTTAGCGCAAAGAACTTGTTGCCCGCCTTGCCTATATCAACTTTTGTAGTTGAATTATTTAAAAGTATATCAAGGGCTTTATGAATATTTGATGGTATACAAAGACTTGCAGCAAAAAGATTGGCTGTACCGCAGGGTATAATACCTAATTTGATGTCAGTATTAGCTAGAAAAGGAATTATTTTTAATATAGTTCCATCACCGCCGACAGCTACAACAGCATCATATTGACAAAAATCCATTTCTTTTGAAAGTTTGCCAGCTTTTATAATTGTATAATCACAGTTATTTTTCTGAAGATACTTTTCTATAGCATCTTTTTTATAATCTGAACTGCCTTTTCCAGCTTTATGATTAAAAACAAGCAAAAAGTTTTTTTTATTTTGTTTTAGGAAATCGTGGCACATGTCCCTTCTCCAATGTATTTTCATTATACATTTTACGCCAAAATAAAAAGTGTCAAGAGTACACATGTTACTATTCTTTATTTGAAATATGGCTAAAACTCGATTGATATAATAAAATTTGTCATATTTTTATAACAAATTTAATAATTTATAGACTTAATTTTGCTTAATATAACCAGAGTAGTTTCAAAAAACTCAACTTTATTAAAGTTGAGTTTTTTGAAACTACTCCTGAAAGATTGATGCATAACTATCAACATATCGTTTTTGCAAGGATAGACCGCAAATTTTAAGAGCCTGTCTGGCTAAAAATGTAAAAATCAAATTATGATATAAATACAGGCTCGATTTTTGGACTGCGGTTAAAGTTGCAAGCGGCTTGCTTGGCAAGGCGATTCAACTTTAACAAGACAGCTTCTAACTTTTTAACAAAAATTATAGTTTTGCAGAAGTCTCCCTGAATTAGGCAAAATTTTAACGAACAATTATTTTTAAAGGATTGTTTATATTAATAAGTTTTGGCTCCTGACTTTTAGATTTTACAATTAAGTCTAAAAGAACTTGTTGTGCTTTATCAAGCTGTTCATCATGGTTTTTCTTAACGTCTTCAGCAGTATTTTTTATTTCCACATCAGGATGAATCCCAACTTTATTAATATCAGTACCGTTTGGAGTTAAATATTTTTGAGTAGTAATATTAATTCCTGAGCCACCGGGAAGTTTGTTAATTTCCTGAACAAGACCTTTCCCAAAGCTCTTTGCTCCGACAAGAACAGCTCTTCCATTATCTTTTAAAGCACCGCTCAAAATTTCGCTGGCACTTGCACTGCCTTCATCTATAAGTATAACAAGAGGTTTATCTGTTAAAACACCCCTTGAAGCTTTTTGTGTTTCCTTATAACCGTCCCTGTCAACTGTACTGACTATAACGCCATCATCGAGAAACATATCAGATATTGATATTGCATTAGTTAAAAGTCCACCGGGATTTGACCTGATATCAAGAATATAGCCTTCTTTATTCTTTTCACTTTTTAGAGCACTACTTATTTCTGCACTGGCACTACTGCTAATAAAGGAATTCAAACGGATATATCCAATGTTTTTTTTAAGATTAACAGTTTTTGGCTCTTTTGTTGTTACAGCCCTAATACTTATTTTATCTCTTATAATTGTATATAATTTCTCTTCTTTTTCTCTTTTTACAAGAAGTTTAACAACTGTTCCCTTTTCTCCTCTAATCTTATCAGCTGCTTCCTTGATGGAAATACCTTTAGTACTTTTACCTTCAATTTGAAGTATTTCATCATTTGCCTGAAGACCAGCTTTTGCAGCTGGTGTGTCTTCTATAGGAGCTATAACTACAAGCTTGTCGTCTCTGATTCCTATTTGAACTCCGATTCCAAAGAGAGTTCCCTTTATAGAACTACCTTCATCTGCAAATTCTTCAGGATTTAAGAATCTTGTATAAGGATCATTGAGACTGGCTAACATAGTTTCTACAGCAACATAAGCATCATCGTCCGATTTAATTACATTGTCATATTTATGTCTCCAGCGCTGCCAATTTTGTCCGTTTTCATTAGCATCAACATATTTTGAATAAACCAGTTTCCATACTTCATCATAGAGAGATTGTGGTGTATATGCCAGAACCTGATTAGCAAACAGACCAAAATACATAAACACTAATGTAGAAGCAATAACCCCTAGAAATTTTTTATTCAGTCCAAACAAATTTCCACGACCTTTCATTATATAAATTATGATTAATTCTACTAAAATAGCACTTATCTGTATATTAACATATTTAAAATACAAATTTAAATAACCCTTTAATTTTAGATTACTATTCTTTCAAGTAATTTATAAAAAACATATAGCTGCTAATATTTCCCATTAAAATGGGAGGGTTATGCATGAAAATTCTGGTTATTTATTACAGTATGTATGGCAATACATATGAACTGGCAAAATCAGTCGTTAAAGGTGCAAAATCTGTTGAAGGCGCAGAAATATATTTAAAAACAGTCCCTGAATTAATGCCAAATGAAATTGTACAAGGTAATGAAAGAATAAAACGAGGAAAAGAATTTCAAAAAGATGTTCTTATAGCTCAGCCTTCCGAGATGGAAAATTATGATGCCATAATCTGGGGTACGCCAACAAGATTTGGAAACATGTGTTCCCAGATGCAAAATTTTATTGACCAACTTGGAAGCCTGTGGATAAAAGGAAAACTCGAGAATAAAGTCACAGGAGTTTTTACATCAACGTCCAGTATCCATGGAGGTCAGGAAACAACAATAATAACAGGTATGGTGCCCTTGTTTCATCTTGGAATGATTGTTGTCGGTGTACCTTATTCAGTGCCTGAACTGCTTACTACAGAATCAGGAGGAACACCATACGGACCAAGCCATGTTGCCGGCGCAAATGCTGATAAGCCAATTACAGATCATGAAAAAAATATAGGAATTGCTTTTGGAAAGAGAATTGCAGAAATAACGAAGAAAATGGTTCATCCGTGAGAGGGTAATAAACTTTATGGAAATGTGTTAAGCAAATCACACACAGTGAATGAGAATCCGCTGTTTTTATATTATTTTTCAGTTTTTGTTATTTCAAATGTATCCAATTTAGCTTTTTCAGTAGTCTTACCGTGTTTTTGGAATATCGGGTCTGTGTTTAATCCAAAACAATCACCCATCTTTTCATGTGAAATATTTAGAGGGCTATTTGATTCAGCTTTTTTTTTCAATAATTCTTGTAATTGGTTTCTTTGTCCATTTAATATCCATCTGCTAAAATCCCTGGCATTTCCGCCAAAATTTATATTTGATTTAATTCCTGATTGAAATTGCCCGATATTATTGTTCATTCTTATTCCTTACTTAAATATCAAATAATCATATTAATATAATTCCAATAAAACTTAAATATTGCTAAATTTATAAAAATATTTACAAAATCTTACAGAATATTAATTTAATTTATTGATGTGTCATCTTGAATTTATTTCAGGATCTATTAATTTTCTAAAAAAAAGGCAATTTTTAAACTCAGTTTGTTTTTATATATATATGATATAACGAGGATATAATTTTAGAGTTTTTGGAGGAATTTACATGGCAGGTTATTACAACAATAATATAGCAGCATCACCTGTAAGTTACGCAGCAAATAAATACAATGCACCTAAATACTTTAATGGAAACCCATTCAATGCAAATGCTACAGGCGTACTAAATTTATTTAATGGTCTTAATAAGTCAGCAGAAGATGATTATGGTGAATTATTAACACAGAAAAATATAACGAAACTTTTTCCAGACACACTTAAGCCTGAAATAAACGAAAATTACAAATTTTCAAGCGATACCTTGTTAAAAGAATCTACAGCAGCACAGGGCGGCTTACAATACGGAAATATAGGAACTGATGTAAGTACATCCGCTTTGAATTTTTCAAATGCATATATTAAAGCAATGGATAAAGATTGGTTTTTTGCAACAGATAAACTGGATAGTGGTGAATTATATCAGGGATACAGAAAACAAGATTCTGGATTTGGTGATGAATTAGATAAAAGTATGAACATTTTTGATCTTTCAGGAGATAAAAATCTAGATAAAAATGAACTTGCAGCATCAATTTTAATGGCTGATACAGACCAGGATGGTATTGTAACAGAAAAAGAAGCTCTTGCTTTAAATCAGGCAATTCAAGATAAACCTGAAGAAGTTCAAAACAAATTAAGAGATATCATTACAAATAACTTAAACGGAGATACTTCTGAATACGCTAAAAAAGAAAAAAAATTCTGGGGATTATTTTAACTTGTATTCAATAAACAATATTCAAATCTCTACCGCACAATGTACATGTGCCGTCAGGGTTTAGATTTACTTCTATATGATCATCCCTTTTTACAGCCAATGTCGAACATCTGGGACATTCCGTCAATGCTGTTTCTCCCATATTACCGGTATAAACGAAGTTAAGTCCTTCTTCTTTACCAATTTTAACAGCTTTTAAAATTGTTTCAACAGGTGTCGGCGGTAAATCCTGAAGCTTGTTATACGGGAAAAATCTTGTCACATGCCATGGAGTATCTTCTCCAAGATTTTCTGCAATCCAGCCTGTAATTTTCTTCAAATTGTCATCACTGTCATTTTTACCGGGAATAATATTAGTAACAGCTTCAATATGTAATCCCAGTTCACTGGCATGTTTTGTAGTTTCATAAATACCCCACCAGTTTTTAACTCCGCAGATTCTGGAATAAAATTCATCGTCAAAACTTTTTAAATCCACCCTGAAAGCATCAAGCCATGGAGCAATCTGATCGAGTCCCTCTGGTGTAATATAACCATTTGTAACATAAGCAGTATAAAGCCCCCTTTGCTTGGCCAGCATTGCAGATTCTATGGTATATTCAAGCCATATTGCAGGTTCATTATATGTCCAGCTTAGTCCCTGACAATTATTTTGAATTGCAAGATCAACAAGCTCTTCCGGTGATACACAGTATCCACCGACACCTAAGCCTTTTCTAAGGTTTATAATTTCTTCTCTTTTTGAAGATTGTGAAATTTCCCAATTCTGACAGTGAAGACAGGTAAAATTACAACCCCAGCCACCGACTGAAAAGACTCTTGTACCGGGATGAAAATGATAAAGCGGCTTTTTTTCTATAGGATCTGACGCTAGTGAAGAAATCAAACCATACGTTTCCAGTTCCATCTTGCCATTTACATTCATTCTGGAAGTGCATCTTGAGACAGAACCAGGCGAGATTAAGCACTGATTATGACAAATTTTACATTTTACATAATTGTTCTCAACCTTCTCCCACATTAAAGGTTCCGGTTTCTGAAATTCTTCCGATTCCATATATATTACCGTTTAGATTCTCGTGCAAAAGTAGTCACAATGTCTTCAAGCCATTTACTTCCTGTTAAAAAACTATTCCAGTCTAATTTTTCGTCAGCAGAATGTATATTCTCCAGATTGGCTAAACCGATTATAACCGGAACAAATGCTTGATTCTTGGCATTTGCTTTTTCATTGGCAAAAACATGAGTTTCTGCCCCGGCATGGAAACTTGACGGCTGACAGTCAAAGTCATATCCTTCTCCGGCTTTCATAATGACATTACTAAGAAACTCGTCATTACTCCTGACAAAAGGTTTTAAATGCGTTTTAACTTCCATATCAATTTTTATAAGACCGGCATATTTAACATTTAGCATTTTAACTTGTTCGTTTATGTAATTCAAAAGCTCTTTTTCATTCTCAGGATCGGAACTTCTTATTGAATAACTCTGAGATGCCTGAGTATTTATTACATTCAAAGCCGATTCTTTAACCATTGTATCCAGCATATTGCATTCTTCATATTTTTCTGAAAGTTTACCATTATTTTTACCCAGCATATAAGCTTCCTTAATGGCTCCAGCGACTGATATGCCGGCAGTACCGCCTACAGATACTCCTGCATTTATTGAAGTCACAACTCCTCTTTCATCAGCTTTATAAACTCCCTGTGGAATTAAAGTATCAAGCTCTGAAAGAATTTTAATTGCATTAATTCTATTTTTATCCTGAATATTTATACCTGAATGTCCGCCCTTTCCACCATGTACTTTAATGTATACATTAGTAAATCCTGCACCTTCATTATCGTGCTCGCCAAGTATCTCTCCATCAATAATAACCGCATATTTTGAATGTAATTTTGAAGTATCAAGATTTTTAATACCAGCCATCCCTATTTCTTCATCGCGGGTGAAGGTAATTTCTATCGGGCCATGTTCAATTTGACAGCTTAAATCATTTAATTTAATAGCAAGATCAATTATAGCTGCAACACCAACTTTATCGTCAGCACCTAAAGTTCTTGTTTTATAAGTTTCAATGAATTTACCGTTCTGCGATAACCTGACATTAACAGGATCGAGTCCTCCTACTACATCCATATGTGCTGATAATAAAAGAGGTTGTACTTCTTTAAAACCGTATGAAGCAGGAACTTTTGCAATTATATTATTAAAGGAATCATACTGAGCCTGAATTCCATAAATATTAAAGATTTCAAGGATTTTTTTTGAAACTTTTTCTTCTTTGAGAGAAGGAGATGGAATCTCAACAAGTTCAACAAATAAATCTATAAGCCTGTAATTATTTTTTAATTCTTCCAGCTTCATAAATTCTTCCTTTCAATAAATCGATAAATGTTACAATAACTTATATTGTCATGATAGCTCTATAAAACGATTTCATAACTTTCTGTTAAGAACTGGCTAAAGTTAAACGTTTCATTCTATAATTGGTTATAATTTTATAATAAACGTGTTGAAAAGGTAAAAGGGATAAATATGAGTGAATATGTATTCAGGATGAAAAAAGGTGATATTGAAATTGAGTTAAAGTCAGACGATTCCAGATTTATTGAAGAACAGCTTGATAAATGGAGAGATGCTCTTTTAAAAAGCGAATAAACATTATTAAATTTTATTAATTTAATTTCAATGAAAGGATATTATTTTGCCGTATTATATATTCAATTTCAAAAAAGGAGATATGTCCCTTGAGTTTGAGTCAACAGATCACAGATTTGTCTCCTATCAAATGGACAAATGGGTTGAAGAAGTTGCAGGAATTTCATTTTCAGAACGTCCTGCGCTAAAACAGCCGTTAAAAACAACTAAAGCAAAACCGGAAAAACTTGCTAAAAAAGTAATTAGAGAAGAAGATATCGAAGTAATTACAGAAAATACTCCGACTGTAACAATAATTGATCCTGTCGAAGAACTTGAAAGACAGGTAGAATCTGCAATAAAAGCAACACAGAACATAATTAAGGATTCAGAAGAGATCAAATCTAGTTTAAAAGAACCATCTTTTGAAAATTTTGATCGAACAATTCCTGAAATTAACGGAATCGTTGGAGAAATTCATAATACAATCCCAAATGAAGTTGTAGATAAAATTTCCAAAAGATCTGAAGAAAGACAAGACATAGTCATCGATAAAAATAAAGATGAACTTCCTGAAATCATTGAAGAAAAAGATGTCGAACAGGAAATAGTTATTGATGAAGATGACGAGGAAGATGAACTTCCTGAAATTATTGAAGAAAAAGATGACGAACAGGAAATAGTTATTGATGAAGATGATGATGAAGATGAACTTCCTGAAATTATTGAAGAAAAAGATGTCGAACAGAAAATAGTAATTAATAAAAACAAAGATGAAATTTCCGCTTTAGATATAAGTGAAAAAGCCCGGAATAATAAATTTTATAAAATATTACAGGAAAAATTTGCATCGTTGCCTGAGATGATGCAAAACAATTCTGTAAAGGGTACGGTAGAACAGATAGAGCAGGATAACTGTTCTGAATCAGCTTCGATTGAGGAACTTATTGATCTTAAAAACCCTGAAACACATTTGGATTACCTTATTGTAGCTGCATATTACCTGAAAGAAATTGATCTTCTTGACAGATATTCATTAAAGCAAATTAACTCAAAAGTAATCAAATTCATTCAAAAACCTATTAACCATGCAATAATTCAGGAAGCTGTCAAAAATGATTTCCTCGAAGTAGTGCCTGATTATACAGGAATGGCCGATGTCACAGAATATATAATAACTTCAGAAGGTATAAATTATTTAATCAATGCCATGTAATATAAAAAACAGAACAGTTGTTGTCGCAATGAGCGGCGGAGTGGACAGCAGCATTGCAGCATTTCTTTTAAAACAACAGGGATACAACGTAATAGGCGTAAACGGAATAATGCATGATGGAGGTATTATTGCCGCAGAAAATGCTGCCAAAGTCGCTGAAGTTTTAAATATTCCTCTCGAAACGGTTGATCTGAGAGATGAATTTAATAAATATGTAATTAATTATTTTGAAATGGATTACAAAAATGGCTTGACCCCAAACCCCTGTGCTGTTTGCAACAGAAAGATAAAATGGGGAAAATTAAGGGAATATGCAAAAAATACCCTTAAAACAAAGTTCTATGCTACTGGCCATTATGCAAAAATTGTCAATAAAGAAGGACATTATGAACTTTCCAGAGCGGGAGATATAAAAAAAGATCAGCTTTATATGCTTTTTAGTCTTACGCAGGAGGATCTTGCCACAACATTATTTCCTCTCAGTGACTTATCAAAGCCTGAAGTAAGAAAAATTGCTAAAGCAAATAATCTTCCTTGTGCAGAAAGCCCCGAAAGTCAGGATATTTGTTTTATACAGCCTCCAAATACAACTAAGAAATATTTAACTAAAATTTTTGGTGAAACAGAAGGGAATATAATTCACATCAAAACAGGCAAGATTTTGGGCAAACATAACGGATCTTATCAATATACCATAGGGCAAAGAAAAGGTATTGGAATTGCTGCAAGTGAACCTTTATATATAGTTTCAAAGGATGCTAAAAATAATACAGTATATGTCGGCTATAAAGAAGATCTGGCCTGCAAAGAAGTTAATATTACAGGAATAAACTTCCAGCAATCGAAATATAAAAATCGTGAATTTAGCGGAATGGTTAAGATTCGATATAATTCTCCTGCAAAGTCTGCTGACATAATTCCAGTTTCAGATGATTCCATTCTGATTAAATTTAAAGAAATAGAATACGGAGTAACTCCGGGACAGGTTGCAGTGATTTACAACAAAAATAATGAATTTCTCATAGGTGGAGGTTGGATATAACGGTTGTAATTGTTGTATAAATAGTTGTTGCATAGTTGACGTTTCCTGATAATCAAATATATTATAAGAAATAGGGATAGATTTTTAATATCTGCAAGTTTACAGAACAGGTTAAATATGTCTAAAACTATATTTATTGTTGATGATGAACCCGATATCCTTAATTTATTAGGATTTATTTTGAGCGAAGAAGGATATACGGTTCATGAATTTACTTCAGGAGAAGAAGCTCTAAAAAAAATTGAATTAATTAAACCGGATTTAATCACTCTGGATCTTATGTTGCCTGGAATGAGCGGTCTTGAAATATGTAAAATAATTAAAAGCAACCTAAATACATGGAATATTCCAATTATAGTGCTTTCCTCAAGGAGTGAAGAGTTTGATATTCTTACAGGTCTGACAGTCGGCTGTGATGACTATATAACAAAACCCTTCAGCGAAAAAATATTACTTGCTAAAATTAAATCAATATTTTTAAAAGAAGAAAGAAAAACTGCTGAATCAAATTTAATTTTAAAAATCAAAGATATGCTTATTGACCCGGACAGGTTTGAAATATCAATAAAAGGCAAATTATTAAATTTTACTGCGACTGAATTTAAAATACTTCATTTTCTGGCAAAAAATACAGGACGGGTATATACCAGAGATCAGATATTTGAATCATTTAAAGAAACAGATTTTTATTCAGGAGATAGATCTATTGATATACTTATCGGAAGAATAAGAAAAAAATTAGGTAATTATGGAAGATTAATAGAATCCATTTATGGCGTTGGGTACAGATTAAAAGAATATTATGAATAATTTGCTTTCTAATTTTCCTTTTCTATATCATTATGAAATTTTTAATTTCTTAAATTTTCATAATATATCTTTTACTCAAATACATAATATTAGTTGGGGCATATTTACAAGTGTTTTTGCATTTTTAATATCACTAAAAGCAGGTTTTTACTTTGTAAAAAACAAAGAAAAATGTATGCTGGCAATTTCAATCGGTTTTTTAGCTGGCGGAATCTTTGATATTTGTCATTTTTTAACTTTTAATGACATGAATTTACAATATTTATATATATTTTTAAAAAATCTTTCATATTCAAGTTCAATAATAATTGCCATATTTTCAACTAATTACATAAAGGAAACTTTGACAAAAAGATTCAATCTTATAATCTTTTTATCATTAATTTTATTATTTATGGCTATATCCATATTAAAATTGCTTTCACATGTAGATTTATTTGAAATACATATTCCACATTCTTCAATAGGGGTCATATATAGTGCTTTATACATTTTAGCTGCTTTTATTTATAGTGATATACGTTTAAAACAAAAAATACATCCATTCTCTGGCTTTGTTATAGGACTATTTCTTTTAGGTATTAGCCAACTATATATTTCAAATCCTAACTATTTTTTTTCTTATTACAGACATGGTACTCATTTTATTAATTTAATCGGTTTAATTTTTATTTTCATCGGACTAAAAAGTATTTTATATAAAGATAAAATACTTACTATTAAACAAAAACTGTTAATTTATCCGTCAATATTTCTTGTTTTATCTTATCTGACCCTTGTTCTATTTTGTAGTATATATTTAAAAATAAACTTACCCATTTATGTTAATTATTTCTTTTTAATCTTTTTAATTGGCAATACTATTATTCAAAATTATCTTTCATCAAAACTGACAGATCCTATAACAAAAATTATTCAATCATTACCTGAAAAAATACATTTAACTTCTAATGATGAAACCGGAATTTTAACCAGTACAATAAATGAATCTTCAGACCTGATTTATCAATATTACCAGGAAATAATTACTAAACAAAATCAGATTGAAGAATATGTTCAAAGAGAAAAACTACTAAGAAAAATTACTGAAACAATTATATATAATTCTGATATTCATATGTCTCTGGAAAATATCTCCAAAGAAATTGCACAATATTTTAATGTAGAATACGTTTCAATGGCTCATATCCCTGATAATAAATCCAAAAAATTTGAGTTTCTTACAAGATTTTGTATTGATGATACTAAACTAAATCTAAATTATGATGATAAACTTTTGGAATACTGGTGTAATCTACTATGTATTGAAGAAAATTACATAGCAATAAATAACCTAAAGGAAGCTGCTTTCCCTACTTTCTTTAAAGAATTCTATTTAAATCAGGGAACTAAATCTATTTTATTTGTAAAAATAAAAAAAGATAATAACGTATGGGGCGGAATAGGATTACAAACTTTTTATGACTACAAAAATTGGACTGTGAAAGATATAGAATTTTTAAAAGCTATTGCCTATCAAATATATATTGCTGTTAAACAGGCTGAATTATATTTAAAAACCAAAAAACAAGCTGAAAGAGAAGCTTTACTCAGAAAAATAATTGAAACAATCAGAAGTACACTTGATATTAATGAAGTTTTAACAATTATATGTGATGAAGTTGCAAAATTATTCAATGTTCAAAGAGCAACAATAATTGAATATCCAAATAAAAATAACTATTTTGCAATGATAACAAGAAGAGAATATAAAGCAAGGAAAAATTTTAAAGGATTAGATGCTATTGAATACGACAGACAGTCAGGCGCTTATGTTGCAAAAACTACTTTTGAATATGGGGTCATAAATATTGACAATATATCCAAATCTGACACCCCCGATTACTTTAAAATATCCTATAAGAACTTGGGTGTTAAATCTTTACTTTGTATACCAATAAGACAAGGAGAAGATAACTGGGGAATAATGGGTTTATCAGAACATGATTATTACAGGCACTGGACGCAAGACGATATATCTCTCCTTCAAACAATAGCAGATCAGGTATATATAGCAATTAAGCAAGCTGAATTGTATTCAACAACTAAAGAATTTGCTGATAGAGAACTTATACTGAGAGAACTTATCAGCACTATTAGAAGTACTCTTGATATTAATGAAATAAAAAGAACTTTTGTAAATGAGATAGGCTTATATTTTAAAGCAGACAGAGTTATTTTCTCCGAATTTGATTCTGAAAAGAATGCTTTTTTACCAACAGATGAATATTCTGAATATTTATCTGTTGATTATACGGAAAGTTTAATTGGAGTGGACTGGGGTTCAGAAAAATACAATATATATACTCAATCTTTAAAAAAACAGAGCGAAATTAATATCAATGATCTGGATAAATATATAAAAAGACATAATCTTGAAAATAGCGATTTTGAGAAACTTTTCAGAAAGTGGCAAATAAAATCAAGTTATAACATTGTAATAATGTACGGCCAAGAAATTATGGGCTTTTTTTGTATTGATTATATGAAGGAAAAATTTAAAATTGGAAGTAATGAACTTGAATTTTTAAGAACTCTTGCAAATCAGGCCGGAATAGCTCTTTATCAATCAAAATTATTTAACCACTTGAAACAAACAGCCAAAAATGAAAAAACAATGGCAAAAATAATTTCAACCATTAAAAGCAATTTAAACATTGATGAAATTCTAATGTTAATTTGTAACAAGTTAACTCACCTGTTTAATGTTACCAGAATTTCTATAGATGAATTTATCCCCTTAACAAAAAGTATTCAGACATATAAAATCTATAATTTTGATACAGACCAGGATTTTAATTCAAGTTATGATTATTTAACACGTGAATTTCTTTTTGATCATCTGATCGATAAAGGATCAAACCTGATTATTGATGATATTCAAAATTCTAATCTTCCTAATAAAGAATTTTTGACTGATAAAAATTTATTATCAATTTTGGCAATACCTCTTAGAATTTCTGATAAAAGATGGGGCGCTATTTTTATTTACGATAAAAATATTAGAAAATGGACAAATAGTGAAATTAATTTGCTCAAAAAAATAGCTGATTACATATCTCTTGCTATAAGAGACAGTAATTTATACACTCAAGCACAGTTTGTAGCAAATGTTTCCCATGAATTAAAAAATCCTATAGCAATAATTAGCGGCTATACTGAAACACTGATTAACAGAGACAAGGAACTGTCAGAAATGTCAACTAAATTCCTTCCAGTAATTAAAAATAATACTGACAGAATCAATGCCATAGTTGAAAATCTTCTAGATCTATCAAATCTGAATAACAATCCAAACATAGAACAATTTGATTTCAAGAAAACTGAATTAAAATATGTCATAGAAGAAGTAATTCAACATTCTCAGGAAAAAGCACAGGAAAAATCTATAACGATAACTTTAAATTATAACGGTCCATTATATGTAAATATGAATGAATTTATGTTCAATCAGGTTCTGATAAACCTTATTAATAATGCTATTAATTACAGTGAAAGCAATACAAAAATTACTATTAATGCATTTATAGAAAATAGTAAAATAAAAATAGAGTTTCATGATCAAGGCTGCGGTATTAAGGAAGAACACTTACCGTATATATTTGAAAGATTTTACAGGGTTGATAAATCGAGAAACAGAGAAACTGGCGGAACAGGACTTGGATTATCCATAGTTAAAAGCATTCTTAATATCCATGGCGGAATAATTACAGTCAGCAGTAAATTTGGCGAAGGTAGTATTTTTACAATTGAATTAGATTGTTTGGAATAAGATATTAATTTTTACAAAAATAGCCACTATTGAATGTATATCAGAGCTCTATAACTTATATTCGCTCATATTACATATATGCACTCATCTAAAGAATTTTATAAATAATATAATTTAGATACAATTTATTAATATTTTAGAAAATATAAATTGATTTAATTAAATTAAATACAAAATTAATTTATTAATTAATCAAAAATATTAATTTTGTAAAAAATATAGCTGGTAGATTAAAGGAAAAGAAATGATTTATTTTACAAAAGAACAGGACAAATTATCGTTGAATCCGGATAAAGCAATGTTTCCAATCAGTGTTATCGCAGGAATTTTAAAAGTACATCAACGGACATTAAGAATTTATGATGAAGTAGGGTTATTATCACCTTCCAGATCACCTAAAAAAAGAAGAATGTATTCTCTTAATGATATAGAAAGAGGAAAAATTATTCAGTATCTAACAAGAGAATTAGGAATAAATCTCGCTGGAGTAAAAATTATATTTTATTTAATTGAACAGCAAAATGTTAATACTAAAAACATATTAGAATTTATAAAAAAAGTAGCTGAAAATGTAAATATAACTCTTGAAATTCAACAGGAAAACAAGATTAAATTATCAAGAAGAGGAAGAAAGCCTTCTAAAAATATGGGAGCTTAAATAATTTGTCTGATTCTCCGATAGAATCGAGTTAGAATAAAGAAATCGGAGAAAAAAAATGTTAAAATTATTTACAAGAGAACAGGCAAGGAAATTCCTTAAGGAAAACAATCTTAAAGACGGAGTAAGCATAGCAGATGCTTTGAAAGTTTTAAAGACCTCACGTTCTAAATTTGGAAATGTCGAGTTGAATATTCCTGAAGATAAAAAAGGTGAATTTGAGCCTGTAATAGTTCCAAAACATTCAAGAGAAGTTCATCCCTCAATTAATGATATGATTTTTCAATGTATGTCTAAGGAATGAGTACACCAGGCATTCATAGCCATATGAATCAAATTTATGTCATAGATGTATCGGCAGAAATTGTTTCCAGAATAACAGATAAAATACTTCCCACTGCAAAAGCCTGGCAAAATTGCTCGCTTGATCTGATTTATCTAAAATATTCTTTGAAGGAACAATATTTAATGTTGCTGATAATGGCATTATAGTCAAGAAAACAGCATACATTGTTTATGAAATAGCCCGAAGAAATTAAACGCTTGATTTATATAACAAATCCTATAGAAGCTTTTAACAGAGCTGTTCGTAAGGTCACAAAAACTAAAACTTCTTTCAGGGCTAATGACAGCTTATTCAAGCTTTTATACCTTGTCAGTCAAAATATTGCTGAAAAATAGACTATGCCAATTCATAACTGGGCATTGATTTTTCAGTAACTTAGCGTATACTTTGAAGGTAAACTTCAATAATGAAAGCTACCTATAAAAAGGTAATCTGTAAATATTATTTATAGAAGAATCAGACAAATTATTTAAGTTCTCTTAAAATTGAATAATAATTCAAATTATAAATAATTTACTACGTCATTAAAGTGCATAATTTGATGATCAAATAGAATTCTTTCTATACAACCATCTCCAGAATGCAAATGAGATAAGGTTTTACTGCTGTCATCAAAGTAGTGTTCAATTTTTACAGAACCATATTTTCCGCAATTTATATATAATCCGTCTAATCTACCGTCTTTATCAATGTCTATAGCGTTAATGCGAACCTGGCTAAGTTTAAATGTACTCAAATTTATAGTATCTGTGCCATATGTGTTAGAGGCATATGTGTTATAGTTGGTAAAATCTCGAATAATATCATTTCCGAATCCAATTTTAAATTGAACACCATCATTATCAAGATTTCTATAAAAACCGGAATAACTGTCACTACCTGAGCCTCCACATAATGTATCACTTCCATAGCAACCTATTATTACATCATTTCCCTGTTCGCCATATAATTTACATACCCTTGTTGATGCTACTAATACATCATTTCCATTGCCGCCAATTAGTGTATCGTGTCCGTATCCACCCCCAAATATTGTATCATTACCATTACCACCGGATATAAGATTCCAGCCGCAATTGCCATGAAGTACATTATTCAGACTATTTCCATATAAATTTTTATTTCCTGCAATAAT
This sequence comes from Candidatus Gastranaerophilales bacterium, assembly GCA_028689995.1. Lineage (GTDB taxonomy): Bacteria > Cyanobacteriota > Vampirovibrionia > Gastranaerophilales > UBA9579 > JAQVCB01. The sequence goes on along the minus strand of JAQVCB010000007.1, from coordinate 6,552 downwards.
TTGCCAAGCATTTTCAACATTATCAGGAAGAGTATATGTTCTTAAGTTAGTATAAACAGTATCTATTCCCTGACCTTGATATTCTACTATCACATCTTTTGTATTATCAACAAGATATTTGTCATTGCCTCTTCCTCCATACATTCTATCTGCACCCTCTGTACCCCAAAATTTTTCTACAAAAGATATATTATCAACTTTAAAGAATACATCATTACCATCGCCTCCATAAATAACATCATTTCCTTTATTGCCTAGAATGGTATCATTTCCGGAATATCCGTATATGACATCATTTGAATTTGTACCATTTAAATAATTTGAATATTTTGATCCTCTAATAATTGACATAATTCACTCCTTTATAAATAACTTCTATTTGTTTATTCATACATAGGAATTAATTAACAAAATTGTGATTTTTTATTATACCCGTTTGTCTTATTTACGTTTACTATACTAAAATGAGTTTATATTTCCGAAGGCTTAAACGAGTTGCTAATAGCCTCCAACTCCTGCTGATCGGAGCAGCTTCAGCGTTTTTACACTTCCACTAGCGTATATCGCCTCCGAAAATAACGTTCTTTCTGCCGAATACCACTTATTAAGACTGATGTATAACTACCAAAATATCGTTTTTTCATATCTAGCATACAGTAGCTACGACCGGGTAAAATCCTGAATGAGTTTGATTAAAATCCCAAATTCATTTTTGAAGTGGTATATATATAAAAACAATAGCTAAAATTATTTCTTTTTATTTAAAAAACTTTTTGGTTCATTAATGGGTAGATCAACAGTAATAGGTGTGTGATCAGAAATTGGTTTGTCGAAAATATAATTAAGCTCGAACAATGTTCTGCCGTAATGCGGTGCAAGCTTATATGAACCTTCTTTATCATTTTGATTATTAAGATATGCTTTAACAAAAAACCAGTCTAGTTTGTATTTTCCCAATAATAGTGGTCGTTCAAAAATATATGTAGGTTCAAAACCTTTAAGAGCTCTTTCATTTGAGTTAGAAAGAGATCTCCCCTTATTATTTGATGTTTTACTTGGGATTCCACGAAAATCAAAATAATTACCATCTTCAAATTGAGAACTTTTTAATATTTTAAAAAGTTCTCTTTCTTTGTTTGGAGCAAAAATAGGTATACTTCTAACAGTAGGGTTAGTAAATGTTCTGGCAATATCAGTAGCATTTACTACTGTATTTATAACAAATGCTGAAGGAATTGCTATTGATATTGCACTACGAGCAATAAACTCGGGATCTTTTAATTTTTTCTTTATTTCCTTTCTAATACCTGTAGGGCTGCCGTCTCTGCACATTGTATTAAAGTCTCCGGCTAGTACTACAGGATTTGATATACTCAAAATATTTTTAAATAAAGTTAACATCTGCTTTTGTCTATTTTGAGGAATAGTTCTATTTTCTAAATGAGTTGCTACTATTGTGATGGGAGTACCAGTATTCGGTGGATATACGTCAGCAATGATCGCTATTCTACCCCCAATGCGAATTTCCCTGATCATTTCTTCCTTAAAAATGACATTAGCAGCACTTCTTTTTAAATATTCAAGATCAGAAATCCTTTTAGTTTCACCATGAAACCAGTCATAAGTATCAGGTAACCTGATTATCCTTACATTTTTTAGAGGGAATTTACTTAATATTGCTGAGCCATGAAGTCCTTTATATTTATTTTCATCAATTTTAATTTTTTCTACATTTGGATAAAGAAATCTTTCTTCTGACCATTGATAATCTTCAAGTCCCAAATGAACAGGATCGACTTCTAGAAATTCTACTCCATAAGTATAATTGTACTTAAGGGTTGTAGCTAATTCTTTTATAACATTTGTATATCCTGTTCTTGGCATTCCGACGTCAACTTCGTTTAGAATAATTATATCTGAATTTTTTAAGATTTCCCGTTCTTCTTTTGCTTTTTTTAAAACTTCTGAATTTGGATTTTTAATTTTTAAAAAAATAGTATCTGAATCATTAAATATTTGCTTTATCTGCTTCAGATTGAAACCTCTGTCAATATTCCAGCTTGCTATTCTTATGTAATTTCCGATTTTTGTGTCATTTTTAAATTTATAATCGTAATTGTTATTTATAGAATTATCTATAGCAGCATTATTTAGTGCATAATTAATTTTATTTTGTAGTGTTTTTTTTGGGTGATCGCTTTTAGACAGTTCTTTTAGTTCATCGAAGTTAAAAAGATTAAATATTTCGAGATTTTGTTTAACATATGTGAATTTTGGTTCATTATTTGCAAAAACCGGAAGTATTAAAAACAAAAGAGCTATTACAAGTATATATTTGGCTATTTTCATAATTTTTCCTTTATATATATATCAGATTTAATAATAAAATAAATAATACTTCATTTACTATTTAATGATTATTTTCTATTATTATATTATAAGATTAAAAGGGAGATATTATTTTGACTGATATTAATTCATATAAATTCGCCTGTATTATTGCGAGAATGCTTGATCATAGGTTTGGTAAGGATATAAGCATCCTTAATATAAGTAATGTTTCTGTATTATCTGATTATTTTGTCATATGTAGTGCGGAAACATCAACTCAAGTTAAGGCAATGACTGGTTATATCAGAGAACAAATCAAAGGTAGTTATGGAAGATTGCCAGCTGGAGAAGAAAGCGATCAAAAAAACAGATGGAATTTAATTGATTACGGCGATGTAATAATTCATATTCTTCATAAAGATGAAAGACAGTTTTATGCTATTGAAAAATTCTGGAATCACGCTTTTGTGGTCGAACAGAGTGACTGGATGAGAGAATCTGAAGAAATATCTGATAAATTAAGTTAAAAAATAAAATAACTAAATTTTATTTCATATAAATTTTAAATGAAATAGTATAAAATATTTTTAAATTTGCTTTAACTTTATAAGTACTATCATTGTGGTAATGACTATAAAATTAGGAAACCATGCTGATATAACAGGTAACAAAATTGCATTTTGAGCCAGCATATCAAGAAATGGACTAATAATATAATATATAAATATTAAAGCTACTCCAATTGTAAAGCCAAGTAATCTTTTTTCTCTTGGTTTATTGTAGCCTAAAATAACTCCACATAAAGCAAAAATTACGCAGCTAAAGGGTAGCGAATACCTCTGGTAAAGTTTTGTACTCATATACTTAAACTCATCATTCATTCCTGTAGATTTTAAAAGATTCAAATGGTATTTAATCTGTTTAATGTTCATTTCAGAGGGTCTTTTATTGGAATTAATCAGTAATTTATATGACTTTTCAGCTGATTTTCCGGATAGTTCATTTTGAGACTTAAACTTTATAATGTTTTTATAAACACCATCAGGTGCTATATGGTATTCTAATCCATTTATAAGTAACCAGTGATCTTTTACCCATTTTGCTTTATCTGCTGTAATAATACTTTTTATTACCGGGGTATCAGAGCTAATAATATCTGAAAATTTCAGGTATTTTATATTCGTACAATTTTTACCATCATAATTTCCTATAATCAAAATATTTCTAGGTTTATCAGTATTGGATTTATCAACATATACAAAGTAATTTTGCGATATTTCATTTTTAATAGCTTTAATGTCTAATAAACTGCGTGGAATTAAGGTATCCATTGTAATAAAGCATGCAATATATCCAATTATACCAAGTATAAATACGGGAACCATTAATCTAAAAAAGCTTGCACCGGCTCCTCTAAAAATTACCAATTCTGAATCTCTGCTTAGTCTGTCAAAAACAAAAAGACTACCTAGCATTAATCCGACAGGAATAGCTTTACTAAGTATGTCCGGTATATGTAAAAAGAATAGTTTAAAAGCTATTATGGATGTTATTTCACCATTAATAGCTCTTTTGATTATTTTGAAAAGAATTTCTGGAGATATCCAAACAATAATAACAATTAAAATTCCAAAAAGAGCTGCAAGAATAGTTTGTTTAAAGATATATTTATCAAGTAATTTCATAATTTATAACTCAAAATTTTCGCCAAGATAATATTTTTTAGCTACCGGATTTTCCGCAATAGCAGCACTTGTTCCCGATACTTTAATACATCCGTCAAAAATTATATATGCTCTGTCCGTTATTGATAATGTAGCTTTAGGATTGTGGTCAGTGAGTAAAACACCAATACCTCTTTTTGTTAAACCTCTAATATGTTCCTGTATATCGTTAATTGCTATAGGGTCAATTCCAGTAAACGGTTCATCCAGTAATATGAACTTTGGATCAGCTGCAAGAGCTCTTGCTATTTCTACCCTTCTTCTTTCACCGCCAGACAATTGAATACTATCATTTTTTCTTAATTTAGTAAGACCAAAATCTTCTAACAAAGAATCAAGTTTATCTTTTCTCTCGGATTTATCCAAATTTTTGTTCATTTCTAAAACTAAATTAATATTTTCTTCAACAGTAAGCTTTCTAAAAATTGATGTTTCTTGAGGCAAGTATCCAATACCGGATCTTGATCTTTGATGCATAGGCATATTGGTCAGATCAATATCATTTAATAATACTTTTCCACTATCAGCTTTAATTAAACCAACTACAATATAGAAAGTTGTTGTTTTACCGGCTCCATTAGGACCTAGCAAACCAACAACCTCACCCGGGTTTACTTCAAAAGAAATATTATTTACAACAGTTCTGTCTCCATAGATTTTTATTAGTTCACACGCTTTTATTGTCATTAATTTATCCTGCTTTTAATTAAAAATATTTGTCTGCTCATATTCAACGGGTTTTTCTATAACAGGGTATTTTTTTCTAAATTCCTGTTCTTCTAGAGATTTTTTTCTATTTTTTATTTTATTTGATTTGTTATTATGCTTTTTATTTTTTGTTTCTTTTTTATAGCTCTGTACTTGTGTAAATTTTGTTTTTACGTTGCCTTCAGCATTAAAGTCCTTGGGATTTAGAGTTATTATAATTTTATTTGCTTCAACTTCTCTGGAATTTTCTCTTATTCTGGATCTGCCTAAAAATATAATTTTATTTGGTTTAGATGAATTGCTCTCTTTAAAAAGAGTTGCCTTCGGGCCAAATGCAAGATACTCTTTATAAGCAATTTTAACATTACCGCTTGACATAAGAGTTTTGGTATTTTTGTCATATTCCTGAACATCTGACCAGACTGAAACTTGAGTTAAATCATCCAGAACTGTCTGAGAATGTGCATTACCATGAGCAGATATTTCCTCAGTAACCGGATTATAAATAAAACTATCTGCATCTACAACATTATTTCCCTGAACAAGTCTGGCAGAACCGATTAAATTAACTCTTTGAGGTTTTCCTGCTTTATTCACCAGGATTATTGCTTCGTTTGATTTCGTTTTTAGATCTTTATATATAATTTCAACATTACCTTTTGCAAATATTGTATTTGTAGAAATATTAAATTCCTGAGAATCAGATTTCATTGATATAGAAGGTGATACTTTTCCTGATATTTCCGAAAAAGCATTTCCTTCAGCCTTAACAATATTATCTATGAGTGAAAGTCTCATAATATTAGCTTTAAGCTTACTTTTCGATGTTGGTGTTACCTTGGTGGCAACTGGATTATCAAGAAATAATGCGTATTCAGGCTTATTATTTGAGTTAATTTTCATAACAGCCTTAGGTCCTTTAACTGTTATATCGTTGGATGTAGCTTTTACATTCCCCTCAAAATGCGTCAGGTTGTCTTTTGCATCAAAATTTTGCTTATCAGCTTCGATAATCAGGTTTTCTGCCAGACACAAGCAAGTGTTTAAAATACCGAATAACATTAATAAAAAACTTATTATTATATATTTTTTGTTCATTTTTGAATTTCCTTTTGTAAAATAAGTAACTATTTACTAATTTTAAATAATGTTGTATTTACCAGACCTTTCATTTTGATTTGGGACATTTTAGGTGTAAATGAAGATTCATTCCCAGTTACTATCAAATTTATTGATGACCTTATTATTTTTACATTACCTTTTGCGACTATTTCTTCATTATTGCCTTTCCAATATAATTCTTTTGCAGAGATAAGGATATTATTATCTGTTGCAGCTCTTGCTCCACCTGACAATTTGACTTCCTTTTTTCTATCGAAATATGTTGCAACAGGCGAATCAAAACTTAATACAACTTTATCATTTTTATAAAAGTTTCCTTTGACGTTTTTTAAATGAACTTGTTCAGATAGATTATCATAATCACCTGACGTAGCATATATTTCCCAGAATTTTTTTCCGTTTTTTGATTCTGTGAGTACTAAATCTTGTACTGCTGCGTTTTCATCGCTAATTGGCTGTTCCTCTGGTACTCTTTTAACATTTTCTGTAAGCTTTATTGATACTAAAAAAGCCCAAGTGCTTAAAACTATTATAGCTACCAGTATAGATAATAAAATTTTTAACTTTTTTGACATAAAATGAACTTTCTAATCAATAATTATTTATAGGATGAATTTTTTTAAATAAAAAATAAGGATATTATACTCGAATATACTCTGAATGTTCA
>JAQVCB010000072.1 GCA_028689995.1 Candidatus Gastranaerophilales bacterium | reverse complement strand
AGTCCCTGCTACTCCGACAAACCTTGGATTAACAAGTGTTACAAGAGGTGGTACATCGGGAAGTTATTACATAAACCTGACTTGGAAAGATAATGCAACTAATGAAACAGGATATGAAATTCTGGAATCAGTAAATTCAACAAGCAGCTTCAGGATAATTAAAACACCCGCGGTAAACGCAGCAGGATATAGCGTAAATATAGGTGCCAGTCCAATAAAAGGCACTCATTATTACGAAGTTAAGGCTGTTAATGCTATAGGGAAATCACAGCCATCAAATATAGTAACTACGGTTATTAAATAATTAATCCCCCCCAACATTAAAAGGCCGACCTATCAGGTCGGTCTTTTAGTTTTAAAAATTAATAATGATTCTTACTCTCATGGACATAATAATAATCCTGGAACTTTGATATTACTTAAAAAAGCATAGATAACAGGAGAGTAATATGGGATTTACGAAAATATACAATGGAGTTTTAAGAAGATTTCTTAAAAATACTTTTCACATATGGGAAAAACTGGGATTTCATGCCATTCCAATTCATTTTTACGAACCCACACCCGACCTAAAAAATCTTGATGACAAATTATGGAAAAAAAATTCAGATTTAATTGGAATAAAAATGAATGAAGATACACAATTAAATCTGCTTGAAACTTTCAGCAAAAATTACAGAAAAGAGTATGAGACTTTCCCCCGAAATAGAACGGGAATTCAACATCAGTATTACACGCATAATACATCATTTAGCACTATAAACGGTGAAATTCTTTACTGCATGATCCGCCACTTTAAGCCTAAAAAGGTACTTGAAATAGGTTCAGGGAACTCCACATTTATATCTGCAAAGGCCTTAATAAGTAATAATAAGGAAAACTATTCAGGCGAACTTGTTGCAATAGAGCCTTATCCCAAACAAGTACTTAAACAAGGATTTCCCGGGTTAACAAAATTAATTCAAAGGAATTTGCAGGATGTCCCTCTGTCAGAATTTGAAAATCTAAAAGAAAATGACATTCTCTTTATAGATTCTAGCCATATGCTCAAACTTGGAAGCGACGTTCACTACGAATACCTTGAAATTCTTCCTAGACTTAATAAAGGAGTTATTGTTCATATTCACGATATATTTCTGCCTGCTGAATATCCGAAAGACTGGATAATGAATCAGCATTACTTTTGGAATGAACAGTATCTGCTGCAATCCTTTATGGCATTTAACACCAGCTTTGAAGTCTTGTGGGCAAGTAATTACATGCATCTTAAACATTCAGAAAAACTTGCTTCAATATCAAGTTCATACGCCGATTATGCAAAAAAAAGAAATTGGACAGGACCATCAAGTTTTTGGATCAGAAGATGTAATTAACTAGCCTGAATATATTAGAACAAGTGACCCAAAACTACTAATATTAGAAAATATCAATCTAACTGATATCATTTATTACTAAAGCTCTCATAATATGGGAGTGTTGAAAAATAGTTAAATAGCTCTTATTTTCTATTTTGTAACACGACCCTATCAAAAGTGAAAAATGGGAAAAACGGTCAGTTTTCGACATTTTGACACTAGACGTGGGGAACGTAAGACGAAACAAAAAACAAAGTTTTTTGAATTCGTCAACAGTCCCAATATGCGTTGAATACTAGAGGAATTATACACAGGTGAATAGATGAGAGTTGTAGTAGCATCAAAATTTTACTATCAAAGAGGCGGTTTAGAATCATATCTTTTCAAAATAAGTGAAATATTAAAATCCTACAATCATGAAGTAATACCGTTTTCGACCACTTACAGTAAAAATATTGACAGCGAATACAAAAGATTTTTTGCTGAATACATGGAGATTGGAAATATTCGTAAAACAGCTGTCTGGGAAAGAACAAAAGCACTTTTTAAAATATTATACAATTTAGATGCCATGCACAAATTCTCACAACTGCTTGACTACACTAAACCTGATTTAATATGGGGATTTGGAATACACAGACATATTTCTCCTTCTATATTCATTGAAGCTCAAAATAGATCAATTCCTGTAATTCACAGACTATCAGATTATTCATTAATCTGCCCTGATTCAAGGCTTATCAAAGGAGACGGTTCAAACTGCTGTGAATTGTTATGCTCTAATAATTCTTATCTGAATGCAATCAAATACAAATGTGTAAGACAAACAAAAGGATTATCATCAGGAAAAAATCCATCATTATTAGCCAGTATAGTAGGTGCAACAGAAATGTATCTTCACAATAAATTTAAACTATATATTAATAATGTAGATAAATTTATTGCCCCAAGCAAATTTTTGATGAAAACAGTTATTAAAGGAGGTATCCCTGAAAAGAAAATAACACACATTCCAATATTTATAGATACCGGCAAATATAGACCGGAATATATTTCTCAGCCGTACATGGCATATGTAGGAAGGCTCAGCTGTGAAAAAGGTTTACCAATATTATTAGAGGCAATGTCCAGATTAAAACACCATAAACTTTTTATTATCGGAGACGGACCTGAAAGATCAAAACTTGAACAAATTAAAGAACAAAAAAACCTTGTAAATGTTAAATTTCTAGGAAGTATGTTTGATGAACAACTGAATAGAATTATAAGAAACAGTAGACTCGTTGTAGTCCCTTCAACATGGTATGAAAATTCACCACATGTAATATTAGAAGCATTTGCCCTCGGCAAGCCTGTTCTAGGTGCAAGAATTGGGGGGATACCCGAATACATTGAAGAAGGCATTTCAGGCATGCTTTATGAATATAATGATGTTGATGAACTAACTGAAAAAATTAATATGCTAATGGAACAGCAATCCCTTTGTGAAGAAATGGGAAGAGCTGCAAGAAAAATAACTGAAATAAAATACAATCCCAGAACTCATTACGGTGAAGTGATGAAAGTTATGAAGCAGGTTTTATAAACAGCGTAAATTTGGTTTTTTATTCTGATAAAGACATATCAATAAACCAATAACCATCTAAAAGAACCTTGTCTTTGAGCTCTACATCTATTGGATACGAAAATATGGGACCATCGGTAACTACTGTATGGAATTCTCCTTCTTCCCCACAAGCATCTATATTTAACTCTTCTATTTCTCTAATTAAATTATTATCAAGAATTTTTCCCAGAAAGTCTTTATCCATTAATCCGTCTTTTACAGCCACGATTATTGCTTTAAATCCTGATTCAACAAACTCTGTTAATAATTTCTTTCTATCTTCCTGCCAGATTGGATGATAAGGTTCTATCGAAGTTTTTTTACAGGTATCAACAACCCACTTTCTATTATCTTCTAAATCAATATCACCAAAAACACCTATTCTTAGGTCAGTATTTTTTTCGATTGTATTCAGTCCATCAATAAATGCTGCTTCATAATTATTCCAACTGGCAGAGCGAATCATTAAAGGTATGTTTAAAGATTTTGCTTGCGCCTGTACGAGATTTATATGTAACCCATGCGATCTTGACCTGATGCCGTTTTCTGTAAACATCGTAAATAATAATTCCGGCTTTGCTCCTCTTTTAATTGCCCTATATAAAGAAAGGCAGGAATCTTTGCCTCCGCTCCATGAACAGAAAAAGGGCTTTATATTTATTTCCATAGAATATTCATTGCAAAAATTTTTATCAACACAAATGACCTATATACCTATCATCAGCCAGAGTGGGATTCCTGAATATGACGAACTGACACCAAAATTCTCAAGTACTTCTGCAAGCGAAGAATTAGCGAATTTTTGCCATAATGATTTTTTAGGCGACATATCAATAAGATCCGGCTTTCCTGTAATTTCCGCAAGTTTTGCCGCTTCATCAACCGCATCTGCAAGAGAGCCGATTTCATCGACAAGACCAAATTCTTTTGCCTGTTGCCCGGTAAATATCCTTCCGTCAGCAAAATCTCTTACTTTTTCGACATCAAGTTTTCTATTTTCTGCAACAGTTGTCAAAAACTGATTATAAGTATCATCAATCATATCCTGAAGAAGCTTTTTCTCTTCATCTGTCAAATAGCGGATATTAGAAAGAATGTCTTTATATGGACCGGATTTTATAATCTGGTGATCAACCCCGATTTTTTGATAAAGGTCTTTTATAACGCTGGTTTTGATAATTACCCCAATAGAACCGGTTATTGTGCCGGGATTTGAATAAATCTTGTCACCTGCCACAGCAGTATAAACTCCACCGCTTGCTGCAACATCTCCCATTGAAACAACGACCTTAATTCCTTCTTTTTGAATCCTTTTCACAGCATTAAATATTTCCTGAGAAGCTCCTACAGTACCTCCAGGACTGTTAATCCTGAGTACCATAGTCTTGATTTCTTTTTTCTTAACTTCTTCTATAGCTTCAATAACTCTTGTTGCCATAGGAAAATTGATCATATCAATGATTATTCCTTCAATTTTGACAAGCGCAACACGCCTGTCTTCAAAAAGAGTATATTTAAGCTTATTTAATGATTTTTTGAACATTTGCTAACCTTTTTTACTGTTGAGTACTTAGAGCTTTTTTAGCTTCAATCCATAATTCTTCGAGTTCATCCTGAGTATATTCTTTCAAATCTTTATCAGCAATTTGTTCCATTAACTGAAATCGTTTTTTAAATTTCTTATTTGCTCTTAGCAAAGCTAGTTCAGGATTAATTTTGTGCCACCTTGCAACATTAACTATTGAAAATAAAACATCACCGAGTTCATCTTCCATTAATTCCTTATCACCGACATCAGCTTCATGTTTAAATTCTTCTATTTCCGATTGAAGACATTCCCATAAAGATTCTACATTAGGCCATTCAAAACCAACTTTTACAGCTTTTTTACTGTATTCTGCAGCAGCAAGCAAAGCAGGCTGTGATTTTGCAACACCAGACAAAGCCGATTTTCTTTCAGGCTTTTCCTGCTGCTTGATTAAATCCCAATTTGCAAGTACTTCTTTAGTACCGCTGACTTTTAAATCTCCAAATACATGCGGATGCCGTCTTATAATCTTTTCAGATATAGTTTTTGCCACATCTTCAATATCGAACTTGTTTTCTTCGCTGGCAATTTGCGAATGCAAAACCACCTGAAGCAAAACATCGCCAAGTTCTTCACAAAGATCCTTTGAACTTCCTGAATCTATTGCATCTATAGCTTCATAAGCTTCTTCAAGCATATTTGCTTTTATAGATTTGTGAGTTTGTTCTCTATCCCACGGACAACCATTATCAGACCGCAGTATTTCTACGATCTCAATAAATTTTTTTAGGTTGTTAAAATTATTATGCGGCATAATCCAGATTTACACTTGCTTTATCTTTTTTGCTTATTTTACTGCTCTGAGTTTCTTCCATAACATCTCTAAATGCATTAACAGGATCTATTAGTGGAAAAACTTCCTTAAGATTCCGCCAGGCATTTACAAGTGATCTGCCAAAAACTTCATGTGAACTTCTATTGTCAGCAAGTATATCATCATTATTTTGTTTAATAAACATGTCATCACCAGGAATTATAATTGCCATTCCTGAATCACCCTTAAATGAACGTGAATACAATAGCTGATATTTAATTTTAGATTGGGTTGTTACAGGATTAATTCGATAATCCATAAATATCCCCCTATAAAACTTTAACTATTTAACAATTATATATGATTATTTATTTAATAGAATAATTATACTCCTAACTATAGTTAGGAACAACCCTAAAAAGTATTATTGTTAGAAAAGTTAAAATGGTACTTTATACACTTGATCTTGCATTCAGATAAGCCTGAGAGAAAAGATTCATAACGATTAGAAAGAATGGCAAATACAGGAATGGTATAAATAATATACCGACACAGGTACATACAAGAAGAATTGAAAGCAAAATCTGAATTGTAAATGCAGCAAGAACAAAAAGATCGCATAATATAAAATCATTTATATTATTAAATAATATTTTATAAAGCTTCTTCAAATCGAAAGCATCTGAAATAACAAAATTTTCTGCAAAAGAAATAAAAATAAGCGGTATTATCACTAAATAACCCAGAATTATAATAACTGCAATTAAAGTAAATAAACCAACGCCGCTAAACGAAATTAATGGATTATCTATATTTAACTTGAATACAGTAAATCCGGATATAGCGGGAATTAATAACAAGAAAAACAGAATGATAGAATAAATAAATTTTATAAAAATATACTTTAAGCCGTTTATGAAATAAAAATAAAGATTACTACTCCACTCCGGTAAAAATCCATCCTTGTCATTAACCTGATTATGGACAGATTGAAGTACATATCCGATTGGAATTGAAGTAAATAATAAAGCAAGTATTAAAGCAATTAATTTAAAAGTAATTACAGAAAACAATGAGGCTACAGGAATTTGAAAAAAACTCTGGTTTTTAGCCATTAAGTAATCAAAAATACTTATAGTTGAATTGATGACCTGAAATACAAAATAAAACAATCCGCCTATTAAAAGCTTTTGAATCCATTTAGGGTCACTAAGCGGCAAATTAATTGCTTTATTAATATCAATACTCATATTCATTCACTCCCCAATAATGCAAGTCTTAATATTATTCAGGCTTATATACTTATTTCAATTACCTGACAGTAGTTTATAAATTTTATAAAAATTAACTTATTTAATTGAATTGACAAGATTTACCATCTCAATAGCAGATAAAGCTGCATCAGATCCTTTGTTGCCTGATTTAGTTCCTGCTCTTTCAATTGCCTGTTCAATATTATCAGTCGTCAAAACTCCAAATATAACAGGTTTTCCTGTTTTTAATCCAACCTGTGCAACTCCTTTTGAAATTTCAGATGCAACATAATCAAAATGAGGAGTATTTCCTCTAATAACAGCACCTAGACAAATTACAGCCGAATATTTGTTATTATCAGCAAATTTTGAAGCTATAACAGGAATTTCGAACGCACCCGGAACCCATGCCACATCAATATTATCTTCATTGACTCCATGTCGTTTAAGAGTGTCGATACATCCGCTAAGAAGCTTTGATCCGATAAATTCATTAAATCTACTTACAACTATACCGTATTTTTCGTTACCTGCCGTTAATTTGCCTTCAAAATAATTAACCATTTTCTTTCTCCATAAAATAATATATTCAATTATATCAAATGATGCATTTTTTCTCGCTTAGTATCTAAATATTTTTCATTATATTTATTTCTTTCGACCGGAAGTGCTACTCTATCAAATATTTCAAGTCCATAGCCTTCAAGTCCGACAATTTTTCTCGGATTATTAGTAATGAGATTAAATTTATTAATACCCAGATCAAGAAGAATCTGAGCCCCAACACCATAATCCCTTAAGTCGGGAGCGAATCCAAGCGAAACATTAGCCTGTACTGTATCCTGTCCTTTTTCCTGAAGTGAATAGGCTTTTAGTTTGTTCAACAAACCAATCCCTCTACCTTCATGAGATCTTATATATACTAATGCGCCGCAGCCTTCTTTATTTATGAGTTGAAGTGCAGAAGCAAGCTGATTTCCGCAATCACATCTCAAACTATGAAAAATATCACCGGTCAGACATTCACTATGCATTCTGACAACAGGAGTTTTTGTTTTGAAATCTTCCGGATTTCCTTTTACAAGTGCCACATGCTCAATTTTATCAAGTTCATTAATATAGCCATATATATCAAAATCACCGTATTCCGTCGGCAATTTTGCTTTTACAATTTGTTTTACAAATCTTTCTTTCATGAGTCTGTAAGAAATTAACTGAGAAACTGTAATGTACTTTAAATTATGCTTTTTAGCAAATTTGACAAGATCATTACGCCTTGCCATAGTGCCGTCAGGATTCAGAATTTCACAAAGAACTCCTGCAGGATAAACCCCTGCTAATTTTGCAAGATCAACACTGGCTTCTGTCTGTCCGACTCTTTCCAGTACTCCGCCCTCTTTTGCTTCAATAGGAAAAATATGCCCCGGTCTTCTTAAATCAGAAGGTCTGGTATTAGGAGAAACCGCAACTTTAATTGTTGTTGCTCTATCACTAGCTGAGATACCTGTAGTAACTCCAAATATACCTTCCGCATCGACACTAACAGTAAATGCACAGCCATGAGATTCAGTATTGTTATTAACCATCTGGGATAATTGTAATTCTTTGGCTCTTTCATGAGTCAAAGTCAGACATATTAATCCACGACCTTCAGTCACCATAAAATTTATAATTTCAGGCGTTACCTTTTCCGCGGCACAAATAAGATCGCCTTCATTTTCCCTGTCTTCATTATCTGCGACAATTACTATTTTGCCGTCTTTTATATCCTGTATGGCTTCTTCTACAGTATTGAATTCCGGCAGTTCTTCATTTTCTATATTTATTAATTTAATTTTTTCCATAATTTACATAAACCCATGTTCTTTTAAATAATCATACGTTATCTTTTCAGTAGTATTATCGGACTTCGAAACAAACTTTTCAATATATTTTGCAAAAATATCGGATTCCAGATTTATATAATCTCCACATTTTAATTGAGATAGATTTGTACTGGCAGAAGTTTGCGGAATAACTGCAACGCTAAAAACATTATCTTCTAACGAAGCAATTGTGAGACTGATACCGTCAACACATATTGAACCCTTAAAAATCATATAGCGTGCAATTTCATCAGGAGTAGAAAAATAGTAAAGCTCAAAAACACCTTGATTGATTTTTTTTATAAATTTACCTGTTCCGTCAACATGCCCTAAAACAATATGTCCGCCAAAGCGTCCATTTGCTTTCATTGCTCTTTCAAGATTTACCTTCAGTCCTGTTTCTAAATATTTAAAAGTTGAAATATCGATAGTTTCCTGAGAAACATCAACTGCAAACCCGTTATTTTCAAGTTTTACAACAGTCTGACAAACACCATTAACGGAAACGCTGTCTCCAATTTTCAGATCATCCAGAATCATATGACATTCTACAAAAACAAAAGCGCCATATGATAGCCTGTTAATTGATCTTACTATTCCTAATTCTTCAACTATGCCTGTAAACATCCAGTAATTACCCAAAATTATTATATGATTTATATTAATGGTAGTGAGTAAATTATGACTGATAAAATATTATGTAATCCTGAATTTATTTCAAGATCTTCGTGGGTTTGAGATGCTGAAACAAGTTCAGCATGACACACAAAATCAGCTTCATTTATAACTCAACCCTATTAATAACATAAACAAAAACAGGTTTATATATTGATAATTGGACACCAAAGTCTTATATATCAATACAAATGGAGTTCGATATTATAAATTATGCTATTTTAATTAGAGAATTTTTCACAAAAAAAAGAGGTCTTTTTCATACCCCTTTAAAGTTATTCCTTAAGCGATCAACGCTTCTTCCCCCCGAAATCTTTTTCCGTATGGTGCGCTATCTATATATTTATAAAAACATTCTTTCCTGAAAAATTGCCCTGATGAATATTTTAAATATACTCCTTGTAGACAAAAAACGTAAAAAACATATCATTTTAACATATTGCATATATACTCGATATATATGCAATATGTTAAAATCTGTCATTAAATAAATATTAAATTTTCTTAACATTTAACACAATAAAACAGCAATTATAAAATTATATTTTGTTTGTATAAAACATAACTTGATTATGGTTGAAAATTTTAATGATTTATCAAACACAAATTTATAATAATTCATATATACTTAAAATTAACAATATTAATAGATCTGAGAACATACAATCTGTAAGTTTTAAGGGAATAAAACTTAACGGACTGCCGGAAGTTGAAATACTCACCGGCATCACACCGGAATTTATTAATAAAGTAGTTGAGGCCATGCAACAATATCCAAAACCGTTAATGCAAAAAATACTGGATGCAAAGTTTAAAATAATTTTGGCGGAAAAAACACAGGAAGGCTTGCAACATGCGGGAATACCTACTGAACTTATAAGAAAAAGCGTAGAAAAAAACTATGGTGTGGATAGCTCTGTTCTTCCAGGAATTACTTGTTATAATCCATTTAACGAGAATAATATTATTGTATTAGCAGATATACCGCACTCCAGAGAAATACCACAGAAGGCAGCAAATCACGAATTAAGCCATGGAGTAGTTTTTCAGGATAAATTATTTTACGACAAAAACTTCACAAATGCCGTTTTTAAAGATAGAGAATCATTATCAAAAAAATTACAAAATGGTGATCAATTATTAAAATTATTATTTGAAAAAAAGTTTCTGAAATTAACTCCTGAATTTTTCTTTGATGAAATGCTTGCAGATACTATAGCATGGGGATGTCGTGGTGGCGGGTGGTACGGCAGTAAATTTGATTTACCAGAATTATATAAGCATCATGCTGACGACCATTTTATGAAAAAATTATTTCCTAATGTTATAAGAACAATTAGTAAACGTTATAGAGACGCAGGATTGGTATATACAATTTATTAAACTAAAAATCAAAGATTAACCAGTTGGCTTGGTAAAATACTCCATTTGATCGTACACAAATACTAAAAATATAAACATAATATCAATATACGAGGTGGAATATAATTACTGGAGGCTGGGTTAAATGCTTAACCATGTGACAAACAGTTCAGATCTTTACACAAATACTACTATTAAGCAGCAACAGGAGATTCTTGGAGTCGACAAAAGAGAGATACAAAAGAATCCATATGCAAAAGTTGACGGTTATCTCGATCAGTCAGAAATTTCAGAACTGGCTAAAAAGTTATTCGAAAAAGATAAAGAAATTCAAAAATTCAGTAAACTGATTACAGACGGTCTGGAAGAAAGCTCCAGTAAAAATGAGATTGTAGATTTGATTAAATCAGGTCAATATCTTAATAATGACGAATTGGCAGATTCATTACTGAATAATAAAGATTTTTTAGATATCTTTTCTAAATAAAAGAATACCTAAAAGAGTTTATATATTCGAAGGTTAATTGTCTCCGAATATAATATTTATATTACCAAATACTATTTTTGTTTATTGATATAGCATTTATATAGTTGAGTAAAATGGAAAAAGAAAAATTTTCAATAGAAAATTTACCACAAGTATTAAATACTCAGATTTCACCAAGTATATCTGATCTTTTTAAAAAGGGAATGCACGATTATAGACACCACGATTATAATGGTGCTATTGAAATATTTCAAAGCATTATAAGCACTAATCCCGAGTTAGCCGAAGCACATGTTAACCTTGGAGATGCATATTTTCGGCTTGATCAGACACAAGAAGCAATAGATTGTTGGAAAAAAGCTTTAAGCCTCGACTCAACGCAAGTATCATGCTATATCAATATAGGTAATGGATGTTTTTTAAATAATAATGTAGCCGAAGCTATAAAACACTGGCTTATTGCTATTACTATGGCGCCTGATCATACGACAGCTCTTATGAATCTTGGTGCAGCATACGAACAATTAAAAGATATGTCACAGGCTTTTAAATATTACGAAGAATTTTTAAAATACTATCCAAAGGATGGGTCTTCAACGTATCAAAAAATAAATTCAAAAGTAACCAAATCAAAAAAAGTAGCTGAGCATAATCTGAAATCCGGTTTTTATTATCAAAAAAGAAATAATCTGAGAAAAGCTGCAATGTGCTACTTAAACTCAATAAAGGCATATCCCAATTTTGCTAAAGCACATCTTAATATGGGAAGTATTTGCTATATGGCAAAAAAATATACACATGCCATAAAATACTGGAAACAGGCAGTTAACGTTGATCCTACATATGATAATACATATTGCAACCTTGGTGTAGCTTATGAAATTATAAAAAAATATGAATTAGCATTCTGTATGTACACGAAATTTAAGGAAATGGGCGGTAATTCATACCAAATTGATGAAAGACTGAAACAGCTCACAGAATTCCTTAATAAACATCCCGGAGTTGTTGGTAAACGACTTGAAAAAGCCGATGAATTTTATTCAAAGCAAAAATACACAGAATCATTATGGGAATATGAGAATTATATTATTCTAAAACCTGATCAAAAAAATTCTTTTGAACATCGTATTAATGAACTCAAAAATTATTTAAATCCGGTTTTTAAAGCTGCAAATACAGCATATGAAATCGGCAATACATGTTTTAGTCAGGGGAAATACGATAAAGCTATCCATGCATACAGAAGATATCTAATATTAAATTCTGACGGAGAATATAAAACTATTGTTAATAAAAAAATATCTGATTGTGCGAAACATATGGGCAAAACCATGAATTCCTTTGCAAAAGCTGGAAGATAAGAATAATTTTCTCGATCAAATTTCAAGTAGCCCAAAAACGTTTGTATTGTTATACTTAATTAATATGATAAAAAAGTTAGTAAACACCATTTTAAATAAAATTTTCTATCTGCAATTTGAATTCAGTAAATTCTTTGCATCAAAAATTCTTGGCAGAAAATATATCAGAACCGGAAAATGTAAAGGCTGCGGCAGATGTTGCCAGAGAATTTATGTAAGACATTCAAAAAATATAATAAAGAATGAAGAAGAATTTGAAAGACTAAAATCTCAGCATTTCTTTTATGGATATTTAAAAGTTATTGATAAAGACGAATCGGGACTTGTATTTGAATGTACAAAGCTCAACAAAGATACAGGAAAATGCACTGCGTACAAACACAGAGCTTTAATATGCAGACAATATCCAATGGAAGAAATATTTATGATGGGCGGAATTATAACTGAAGAATGCGGTTTTAAATTTGTACCTATAATTAGCTTTGAAGAAATATTAAATAAAGTCAAAAAAAATGTTGTTTCCAAATAATTTATTGCATATAAAGCGTTCAAGATTATAACTGATGGGTAAATATGCACATATTACTCCTGAAAAATTTAATAAAAATTGTTTAAATAAAACTTGAATTACACTAATATTGGAAGTATAAACTTTATTGTGTTTTAAAATACTTACAAAATTAGGATATTGATCATATGACAGAATTAGTCGTAAGAATAGTTGGAACAGCAGGAGACGGAGTAATAAGCGCAGGTGACATATTTACACTTGCTTCTGCAAGAAACGGTCTATACGTAACAACGTACAAATCATTCCCTTCCGAAATCAGAGGCGAAGGAAAATGCCTTTTTCAATTCAGAATAAGTTCAAAAGAAGTCCTCACTCCATCAGAAAAAGTTGATGTATTAATTGCTTTTAATGAAGAAACTCTTCTGGACAATATTGACGATCTTAAAAATGACGGAATATTAATATTTGATTCGTCAGATAGTTATAACCAATTCAGCGAACATCACAATATTTACAAATATTTCATTCCAATAACATATATGGCAAAGTCTTTGGCAACAGTAAGAACAAAAAACATGGTTGCATTAGGTATATTAGCTGGTTTTATGCCCGAATTAAACTTATTGACAAAACTGGAAGATGATATCAGGAGAAAATATGCATCCAAAGGTGAGGAAATTATTAACTCAAATATAAAAGCACTTAATGGAGGCTATGAATACACAGATAACCAACTCATTCGAATAGATACCCTTGATACTCTTAATATGGAGTCTTCAGGAAGAAAATTAATTATGAGCGGAAACGAAGCAATCGCTTTCGGAGCACTGGTTGCAGGATGCAGATTTTACTCAGGATATCCAATTACACCGGCTACTGAAATAATGGAATGGCTGGCAAGA
>JAQVCB010000071.1 GCA_028689995.1 Candidatus Gastranaerophilales bacterium | reverse complement strand
AGTATTGTTCCAAGTATTAGTGTTAAATTTTTCATATAGTTTCCTTCTTTCTTAATATTCTTATTAATTTTTTTATATCATCTTCAGGCTCAATTTCAATAGTCATTTTTTCTTTGTCGGTAGGATTAATAAATGTAAGTCTGTACGCTTGAAGCGCTTGACCATGTAATTTTATATTAATATTATTTCCGCCATATAATGGATCACCTGCCACAGGATGATGAATATGTGAAAAATGAACTCTGATCTGATGTGTTCTGCCTGTTTCAAGAGTTGCTTCAATAAACGTAGAATTATCAAATCTTTCAATGACTTTCCAATGTGTAACAGCAGATTTGCCGCCTTCTACGACTCCCATTTTGTGTCGTTGAGTGAGATGTCTGTCAATAGGTTCATTTATTGTGCCGGTATCTTCCTTTATTACGCCATGCAATATAGCAAGGTATTGCCTTCTTGCTGTTTTGGTTTTTATCTGATCAGATAAAAACTGATGAGCATAATCATTTTTTGCTATCATTAATAGTCCTGAAGTATCTCTATCAAGTCTATGAAGTATACCCGGCCTCATTATACCGTTAATTCCCGATAATTTCCCCTGACAATGATATAACAAAGCATTAACCAGAGTATGTTCCTTTTCTATAGATGTAGGATGTGTTAACATTCCGGCAGGTTTATTTACTACGATCATATTTACATCTTCAAACCTGATATCAAGAGGAATATTTTCTGATGTTAGTTCAAGCGGCTTTGCTTCAGGTATATTAACTGTAATTTCATCTCCGAATTTAACTTTATATGAACTTTTAGATTTATTGTCATTGACAATTATGCAATTAGATTCCTTAATTAACTGCTGAATCCTGTTTCTTGACATATCAGGAAAAAAGGTTGATAAAAGGATATCCAACCTGTTACCGGCATCATCAATATCTACTATAATTTTAAATGGTTCAGTTTTATTGTTCATTTTTTATCACTAAATTAGTTTTTCTGTATTTTATAAATGAGTATAACACTATCAGAAAGGCTCCCAGATTTATGGAAATATCTGCTATATTAAATATTGGAAAATTGATAAAATCAAGCCTGATGAAATCGATCACATATCCTAATAATATTCTATCTGCAAGATTTCCAATAGTACCGCCAAGAATTAACCCCCAGGCTATGAGTAAAGGAGGCTCTAATTTATTATTCTTTTTTAGAATATAGATTATTAGGGCGATAGAAACAACTATAGAGAAAAATATGAGAAGTTTTGTGCCGTTTTCAAAAAGACTAAATGCCGCACCTGTATTGTATACTTTGGTTATACTTAAGTATTTGTCAATTAATGATATATTTTGGGCAAAAAATAACCTTGATGATACAAGATATTTTGATATTTGATCAATAATGCATACTAATATTGCGATTAAAAAAGTATAATATTTACTCATTTATTGTTTTAAATCTTTATTATTTATTTTTTCTGGAACCTTGATTGCTTCGACATCCGGTTCAATTTTTAATATATTATTTTGAGGAATAAACTGACTTTTTGGTATAACATTTACTCTGGTTAAAATAATTGCCATACCTGTAAGTTTTAACTCAGGATTAGCCAGGAAATCTTCAGTCATTTCGGTAAAACCGACGGATGCAGTTGCAAGTTCATTATTATTAGTTGTATTAGCTGTCATAAATCGCTCAAGTGATCCTGTAGCAGGATTAACTTGTCTGAAAACTTCATCAGGTTTTGTTTCAGGATAAACAATAGGTTCTCTGGTAATTGATCCAAGTGCTACCAATCCATCCGGTATTTCTGCATATAGACTTGCAGTGTAATTTTCTCCTGCTAGTACTTGCTCTGGGGCAAATAAACTTATTTTTAAAGGCTTGGCACTGCCGAATTTAATTATAGTTTTTTCATATAGAACTTTGTCTGTAATAATTTTCCAGTCTTTACCGAATTTTTGAAGATAAATTATATTATGAGATTCGTTTTCCAATAATCCTTTATCATTTGTAATATCAGATTTTTTAACAGAACTTCCACAAGATTTATCAAAAGTTTCAACCGTTGCATAAAGGTCATTTACTCTTATATCTTTAATTACAGAGTTCACATTCAAGTCGGGATAACTTACCCATGTATCTTTCATTAATTTTAATACATCAGCTCTTGTTAGTCCGTCTCCGTTATGATAAGTCAGTGCATAAATTTTAGAGATTTCATTGAGATTATGATCGTTAGTAGCTTTAAAATAAGATTTGATAAAGTTATTTAAACTACCTTCAACTTGATATTTAGCACTTTGAACTTGCGGAACAGGTTCAATTTTTCCCTGAGAGTAAGATTTTTGGATATTTCCGCTAAGACAAAGCATTATAAAAAAATATACATAAATTTTCTTCATAAAATTTCCTTCAATATGCAGAATGATATTTAATACAATATACATATTTTAACAGCAGAATAAAATAATTGTATATAATGATGTTTTAAATATCGTTTAGATAATATATTAAGATGCTAATATATAAATAATTTACTTTTAGCTAATTTTAAGCTAATGTAATGAACTGAATGACATAATTTGCAGTTTTACGTTAAAATATGCTATTGTTATTGTTTAAGCATACTAATAGTAAATAATATAAGCCTATATAGGTAAGAGGATATAATGATGACAATTGAAACTATGGCTCAAAAATTAGAAAATACAGACTTTCAGCTAACAGATGAGCAGAAAGATATAAAAGCTTATGTAAGAGAATTTGCAGAAGCTGTAATTGCTCCAAGATCATCTCAAATTGATGAAGATGCAAAATTCCCTTTTGATATCTATAAAGAAATGGTTGACAATGGACTTGTTAGCATGCCGTATCCTGAAACATACGGCGGAGGCGGAGTTGATCCGGTTACTGAATGTATTCTGGTTGAAGAATTATCAAGAGTAGATTTATCCTGTGCATTGGCATGTCTGGTTAATTCACTTGGTTCACAGCCCATCCTGCTAGGCGGTAATGAAGAACAAAAGATGAAATACATTTCAAGAATTACCAGTGGTGAAAGTCTTTGTGCTTTTGGACTTACTGAAGCAGGTGCAGGCAGTGACTTTATGGGAATCAGAACACGAGCTGTCAAAAAGGGTGATAAATATATAATCAATGGTTCAAAACTTTTTATAAGCCACGCAAATATTTCAGATGTAGTAACAGTTTTTGCTAAGACTGATACTCAGGCAGGAATAAGAGGTTTAAGCTGTTTTATTGTAGAAAAGGATTATCCTGGTTTTAAAGTAGGAAAAACAGAACACAAACTTGGTATAAGAGGTTCAGAAACAGCAGAATTAATATTTGAAGATATGGAAGTTCCCGCAGAAAATCTTATCGGAGCTGAAGGCTCTGGTTGGAAAATAGCTATGAACACATTAGATCACTCAAGACCGGGTGTTGGTGCTCAAGGAGTCGGGGTTGCTCAGGGTGCTCTCGATTTTGCAATGAAATATGCACAGCAAAGAGAACAATTTAATCAACCGATTGGTAATTTTGAAGCAATTCAAAACATGCTGGTAGATATGGCAATTAGAACAGAAGCTGCCAGATTGCTTGTTTACAGAGCTGCTGTTGCTGTTGCTAATGAAAGTAGAGATAAATCAATGTACTCTTCACTTTCAAAATGTTTTGGCGGTGATACTGCTATGCGAGTCACAACGGATGCAGTACAAGTACTTGGCGGATACGGCTATACTAAAGAATTTCCTGTTGAAAGAATGATGAGAGATGCCAAAATTACTCAGATTTATGAAGGAACAAATCAGGTTCAAAGATTAGTTATAAGCAGGCATTTAATTAAAAATTATAGATAATTTACATATTTAAATAAAAAAATCCTGCCTTGTAAGGTAGGATTTTTTTATATTCACAAATTACCTGAACAAATTCTTAATGGACTTAAATATTGCAGCTTGATCACGATTTTGGTTTAAAGAAGGCTGAATATCGAGATTTGTATTAGAGAATTGACTCTTGAATTCCTCAATTTTTCTTTCAATTAAATCTTTCTGATAAAAATCAGGGTTATATTTTAAGAAAATTTCATAAGCATTTGCTGCTTCTTCAAAACATTCATCTTTTTCATAAGATTCTGCCATAGCGTAGTAAATATCAGGATTATAAGGAGATAATCTGGCAGCTTTTTTTAGTTCAATAGTTGCTTCTTTATAATTTCTGTTCAATAACAATGCATTACCAAGATTATAACGGTATTGAGCATTTTGAGGTTCCAGCAATACAGAAGTTTTATATAATTTTATAGTTTGATCAATTTTCCCGATTGCAAGATATGCGCCGGCAAGTTCATTGTAGTAAACTGCACTATGACTTGGATGAAGTTTAATAGCTTCTTCCAGATTTATAATTGCCTGTTCTAAATTATTTTTTTTGATTAATATTAAAGCTTTTTGATAATATGCATCTGCACAATTCGGATCAAGCTGAATTGCTTTGTCAAAATTGAAAATAGCTTTATCCGGCAAGTCTTGGAAAGCATTGACTTTACCCAGCCCATAATAAGCTTCTGAGAATTTATCATTTTGCGAAATAGATTGTATAAAATATTTAGAGGCATCTTCATAATTGCCCTTACTCAGGTATAAATTGCCAAGAGCATAATAAGCAGGTAAATAATCGGGGTTAATTAGAATAATATGCAAATATGTTTCGACTGACAGATCAATCAGTCCCATTGTTTCATATACACCTGCAAGATGATAATGTGTATGAATATTTTCTTTATCACAATCAAGTGATAACTTATATTCATCAATAGCTTCTTTAAACATGCCTGTTTCAGCAAAAACTGATCCTAATGAAGCATGAGCTTGTGAATGATCAGGAATTAAATTAATAGCAGATTTAAGCTCATCCTGAGCATTATCATAATCTCCTTTTTTATAATAAATATAACCAAGTGCATATTTTATATCAGCGTTGTCAGGTGCAAGATTTGCAGCTATTTTAAATTGATTAATGGCTTCCTCTATCCATCCTAACATTCCGTACGCAAGTCCCAAGTTATAATAAGCTGCAAGATTTCTTGGTTCAAATGTAATTACAAACTTAAATTCAGGAATAGCACATTCCGATTTTTCCCATTCCTGATAAATTAATCCAAGATAAAAATGAGCTATTATACTATTATAATCGATTTGAAGTGTTTTTTGTATTTCTTTCTCAGCGTCTTTAAGCTTGTTAGTATTAAAATAGAGAATGCCAAGCGCAAGATGACTTTTAAAATTATTCTCATTTAATTCAATTGATCTTAAATATTGCTTATATGCTAATTCTGATCTGTTAGTTTTTTCATATAACAAGCCTAGCAAATAATACCCTTCATCACTTGATGGGTGATTAATCATCATATCGTCCAAAATATCCTGAGATTTTTTATATTGACCATTTTCAATTTGGAGATAAACAAGTCTGATTTGAAAATCCAGATTATCTGGAAAATGCTGTATTAATTTTTCAAGATATAAAATTGCATTATCAAGATTGCCCATTATTTCAAAAGTTTTTGATAAACCAAGCAATGCAGATATGTAGTCAGGTTTGTATTTTAAAGACTTTTCCCAGTATTCAATTGCTCGATCAAGATTACTTATATAAAAATAGCATTCTGCAATTTTATCCAGCACTTCATAATTGTTATTCTGGTCAACAAGTGCTTTATAGTAAAATTCAATTGCATTTTTGTACTCTTTTTTGAGAGTATATTCTTTTGCCTGAAAAAGATATATATCTGTACTATTCTTGGTCACTAATTACCTCAATTTAATATCATTGACAAGATCCATTTATCCAGCTTATTTATACATATTATACCGCTATCTCAAAATTAGTGTAAGTCTAAATATGATGTTACTGCCTAACAGAAAAAAGAACTTTTTTAGGTCTGCAACAGATACAATGTAACTTTTGTAACTAAAACCAATAACTTAAGATCATATTTAAGTATGATCTTAAAATAATTTGTATATAAGATAATTCAAATGAGTAATTGTGTTTTAAGGTAATAAATTTGAATTTTCTTAATAATATAGGTTTAAATAAATTCAGAGATATATCATTACTGCCTAAATTTGGTATTAATAAAGATAATACCAATAGGCAGCAAAATAATCAGTCAAATTTTTTTAATAATCCTCAAAAAGATACATTTGAACCCTCATTTAAGCGTTTAAATGATTTAGACACTAATATAATCAATAATAATTTATTTAAGTTTCTTCCTTTAGACCCGTTA
The DNA here is from genome assembly GCA_028689995.1 of Candidatus Gastranaerophilales bacterium. Classification (GTDB taxonomy): domain Bacteria; phylum Cyanobacteriota; class Vampirovibrionia; order Gastranaerophilales; family UBA9579; genus JAQVCB01. Next base: position 7,720 of record JAQVCB010000071.1, on the reverse strand, counting down.
AGAATTGAATTACAGCTTGAATTATCCGAAAAAAGGATAAAAGATGTTGAAACTGATATGAAAGTTTTATCATTCCTTGGTATTAATAATGATAACGAAAGATATGAAGCATTAGAACTAAAAAAACAGCAAATTTCAAAAGAAATTTACCAATATCGTCAGGAATATAGAGAACTTGGAGTAATATACAAGGTTGCAGACACATTTTCAGTTGCTTATCAGAAGACTAGAGATAAAGCATCTCAAGCAAAGACAGCATTTATGGGAAGTTCGTTTATAAATAGAGTAAAAGACATTATTCCGGGATTTAAAGCAAAGGAAGAAATTAAACAAACACTCAATAACTCAATATTGTTTGGCAACAGTATTTCAACTGCTTTATCATCAACTGTTACACCATTTGGTGAAAATGAAAAAAGATTTAATGAACTTGCACAAATGATGGTTAAAGCTAATAAATTAGATTTTAAAATCTCAGGAATCCTTACTAAAGCAAAAGATTCAGGATCAAAAATTAGTAATACATTCAAGAACGGACATAACCAAATTATGTCGAGTCTATATACTTTCATTGACAAAGTTAAGCTATTGATTCACCCAAAAACAAAACAGGAAAACTTTTTTGAAATACTGGCTAACAAGACAGATATTCATGAGTAATATTATTTATTAATTTCATATAACAAAATAGAGATGTACTTCAGACATCTCCGTTTTGTTATTAGTATATATATTATTTTATTGGAAGGATCATACTTCCTGATGGTCCGGTTACTAGTGTATCTGGGAGTTTACCATTCCATTTCTCTTTCATCATATTTATCTGCTCAAGTTGAATAAGTTGGGATGATTGTTTAAGAGCTTCTGCTTTGATAAAAATAGCTTTTGCATCAGCCTGTGCCCTGGCTAGAACTATTTGTGCATCCTGTTGTGCAGCCTGGAGTTCATACTGCTTCTGTTGAGCCTTTTGTTGCATTACTTGCTTTGCTTTAATTGCTGTTTCGTATTCATCATCAAAATCAACATTGGTAATCGGTATATCAAGAACCCTTATAGCAGGAAGATTAGTAACTTCATCTATAACAACATTTCTTGCAAGTTGAACAAGATCGCGTTTTACTGCTTCACGCTTTGTAATAAATTCTGATGCAGTATATTTTCCTCCAATAGCTTTTATAGCATCTATAATTTTAGGACTGGCGAATTTTTCATATGGTGCGCCTTCATATCTTTCTAAAATCATTGGAAGATTAGATTCTGGAATAGAATATATAAGATTAAATTTAATATCAATAGGCTGATTATCCTTTGTGTAAGTTTGGGCATCGCCTTCAATTGTCTGAGGCCTAACGTTAAGAATATAAACCTGATTAATAAACGGAATTCTAAAGCTAAGACCCTCATTTCTGACATTCGGACTAATTCTGCCAAAGGTTCTTATAACACCTTTTTCTCCCGCGTTGACTATAATAAAAGGATTGAGAGACGTAATTATAATAAATATTACAAAAATACATGCACCAATAAATAAATAATTTTTATTCTTATCCATAAAACCTCCAGCTTTATATATATATCACGACTTTTTTTATTATAGGATAAAAATTAAAATAAGAAAATTTGAACCCGTTTAGTTGTCACATAGTCCAATAAATTAAATTGACTTAATTAATTTGTCCATGCAATTCTACAAGGTGCGAAGATCATACTATTATTAATCTGTTTTTATTTATAAGCTTACGTTGAGGTTGTACAATTTTACGTTTTGATAAAAATAACCCAAAATTTGATAGGCGCTATATCCATAATTAGCCAGAACATTCGCTCCATGCTGAGACATTCCGATCCCGTGTCCTCTTTTGGGTAAATTTCCGTCAAATGAAGGGACTGATCTTACGAAAGGCAGGTCCTTAAACCATACTGCACCAGAATTTATCGTATAACCTCCTGAACTGCTATGATAATATGCAGGTATAACTTTATTTCCGAATACCAGTACCTGTCCTTTTGTTTTTAGAACAGCATTATTAGTTTTTATTGTTTCTGAGGATGCTCCGCCATACGCCTGATCTTCGGGAGTATCTTTTAAATCATATCCATATTTTGCTCTTTTACCCATATTTGCAACGGCATAACTCCTGGCAGCAATTGCCTGTGCTTTATGTGCTTCAATATTCCAACCACTTGGCATTTCAGATGGCACAACACCCATTATATAAGTTTCAAGGTCAACTTCATTTATTACCGTTACACCGCTGCCCGAATTAAATACAATAAGATTTCCTCTGTACCATTTTCCTTTTGCAAACAAATAATTATTTTTTGTAGTTTTTATAACTATATAATTTGATCCCAAATCATAAGTCTGACCATTTACAGTTGCGCTAAGGCTTGTCCCATTTGATTTTATCGCACACACCTGCATTGGCATTACTGTCATAAGACTTTTCCCTGACCTCCCATCAATGAAACTTCCCGTATTAGATGCTGCAATATATGTATTTTTTGCATTTGTAAGCAATCCAACCTTAAAAGCATAAGCAGGACTTGACCATAGCATGTATAATGCACAAATACCCAGTAATATTTTTGAAAACTTAAACAAAGTAATTACCAATTTTTTAATTTAATAAAAAATGTCTACAAATTTATATTCCAATATTAATTATTTTAGAAATAATCATAAATATCATCAATCATTAAAATGATATAAAGGTTATGAAATAATTAAATTTTTATAAAAAATAATATGCATTAGCGGTTGCTTTAAATCTTCTAGTGGAGTTTTGTTGGAAGATTTAAAGTATTCATGATAATTTTTCTTCATCTAATGTTTTATTATTAAAACAAGATAAATTACATCTGTTTGCAGAACCATCTAAATTATATAAATATTCAATTATTTGTACAGCCATTTTTTTTTGTTCTTCTTCTGGAAACAGTCTAAAATATTCAATAGCATCAGTCATTTTATCATCATGATCATACCAACGTCTATTAAATAAACGATGACCGCTTTTAAATTTAATACTTAAATTAATTCCGTTTTCAATCAATATATCAGCAATTTGAAGCTGGTTGTCAAAACTGGTATTTCGTAAAAGACTCATGGCTAAACTGACTGTTGGATCCTGATCATACCATCTTTTACTAAAAAGAAGTTTAAGTGACATTAAAATACCCCTAATATTTTATTGCAAACAATATATACTAACAATAATTGATTTTGAAGACAAATTCAACCATTTTTTTGGAAAATCGGAATTATTTAAAACAATTATTAATCTTTTATTTTTGAGATTAATTCAAGTTAAAAAACAGTGAGTCTAATCTTTTAAAGATTAGACTCGTTAAAATAAAATTTTGTTTACGCAGATAGATTAAATTCTTACCTGCCTGCCCTTTTGTTTTTGGATTATAAATTAAAAGTATACTGTTTGAATAAGCACAGTATCTATACCAAATTTATCACCAAGGAATTTAGTTAATGGAGCAGCACATGTTGTTGTACAACTTGTTAAATAAAATTATTAACAAGTAAATTACGCCCCTAAAAAAATTTATTGACGTTTAAAATAAAAAATATTTCAATTTGATAGTCTCTTATAAACTTCAAGTACGCTTTTTTCCTTATTTTTTGTTTCAAACATAATATCAAAATCAAGATTTTTAAATTTTAAATAAAACTTGATAAATTCATCAATATTAATTGAATCAGCATGCATACCGGGCCTTGCACCAGGTCTCTGGGTAGAATAATGAATCTTAGGTATTCCTGTTTTATCGTTCCATGTTGCAAAACACAATTTCAAAATAGACTCCAAATCATCATCTATTTTCTTTCCGGTATTGTTAACTTGATGATGAAGAATATCAAAGACTATCGGGATTCCGGTTTTCTGATGAATATTTAAAACATCCTGGACATTATAGCTTTTATCATCATTTTCAAGAGTTAATCTTGCTTTTATATTCTCTGGAATATTCTTGTATTCTTTTATAAATCTTCTTTTCGCTTCTGTTTTATCTCCATACACTCCGCCTGTGTGAAATATTAAACGATGTGTTGAATCAAGGTTAAGACTATCGAGAAACTTGGCATGCCAGTCTAACTCTTTTAACGAAGATTTAACTATTTCAGGTGAGTTGGAATTTATATTCACATACTGCCCCGGATGCATAGAAACTCTCATTTGAGTATTTTTAATGAGTTTGCCTATTTCTTCAAAATCATCTTTAAATTCTTCCCACCATTGAATTTTATTTACTTCATGAGAAGCAAACGGTATTATTACTGAACTGACCCTGTAAAGAAAAATATTGTGCCTGTTATTCCAGCTAATAACTTCTTTAAGTCCTGACAGATTACTGTGAATAAGCTGTCTAAGTCTTTCATCTGTGCAATTGCCTAACCGGCAAGTTTTATTGGTAGTAGCATCTATCGATGTATTAATACAAGCATAGCCGATTCGATGTTCCATGAAAAATTCCCCCCTTAATACTTATTTATTTAAAAACCATAAATATTGAAAGAGGAAAAAGAGCTACTTTAAATATGACCCAGCATTTTTAAAAATACTGAAAAGATTCGGAATGCCTGAAATAAAAGACTAATTTTTATTTTTTGATATTGGAATAAATTTAGCAACTTTTTTTTATTCTGTGTTTTATAATAGTAGTGAATATAAATTTTAAATTTTGGAGTAAGTATGGTTATATCAAGTATATCTAATTCTAGTTTAAATTCATTTAATAAACAAAAAATTAATTTTAGATCTACAAATACTAATCAATACGGTGTTTATAAGCCAACAGATTCTAACAATGATAATGAAGAGGATAAAAAGAAATTAAAAAAGACTTATTGGATAGGTGTTTTATCTGGGATATTATTTTCAGTCCTATCCATCGGTGGTGACCGTTTGTGTGAATATTTAATTAAAAAAAATTCTCCTAAAATTAAGTAATTATAAATTTCTATAAATAATGGTTTAACCGCCGCTGAAATAAATGCACATTTTTAAATCAGAAAACCTGTTAAATTTATTTTAGTACCGGTACAGTTTCTTTTGATCTGGTTTTGTTTTTAAGCATTTCTGTTTGGGTACGAATTTTATGAATATTCTCTCTTTTAAAACTATTCTCAATTAAAATTGAAGATTTTTGACAGCCGTATATAAAACCATTAAATGAATTATAAATATTATCGATTAAATCTGGATTATTAGTTCTGTTTTTTTTAATATCCTGATTTAACAAACTTATATTTTGATTTACATTTTTTAAACGACTAACGAATCTGTCTGCATAATTGTTAAATTTTCCGTTTTCAAGAGGCTTACTAATATTCTGCATATCATTTAATATCGAAACTACTTTGTGCTTAGTAGTTGAAGGAAATTTAAATACTTCATTATTAATATAATCTAGATCCTGAGTTTCTTTATTCAGAAATTTTTGGATATACTGACTGTCTGAAATTATTTCATTATTTGAAGTCTTAACTATTTTGTATGCATTACCCATAGAATTATTAATATCTGTTGTTATTAATGTGGATTGTTTTATAGTTTTCCTGAATTCCTCAACACCACCATGTCCGAGAAAACTTAGTGCAATATTACTGCAATCAAGTATTGATTTTGTAATATCTGATTGCACATCTATTATTGAAGCTATTCTGATCGGTTCTGTAACCTTAAAACTATTATTTCCTGATATATTAGGTACGGAAGGTTGTATTTCAATTGATTTAGAACCAGCTAGACCGGTAAATTGAACATTAACACTTGAATTTTCTGGAACAATTACATTACTATTTGTTACAACAAATGTTATATTTACATTATCATCTATTGGTTCAACTTTGGTGACGTGACCTACCTGAATTCCCATTAATCTGACAGGAGAACCAATGATCAGTCCGTCAATGTCCTTAAAAGTAACATTGAACGTTTTTCGGCTGCTTAAATAGTTTTCTGTAAAATTTATTCCTATACTGATTAATCCCACCAGTAGAATAAACCATATTATAATCTCCAATAGCCAAAACGATTTTTTTCTCATAGTATGTGCTTTATTCTTATTATTCTAATTAATATTATCAATTTTACCATTTATACCTGTAAACAATTGTTTAAGTTAATTGATGTTTTCTTAATTTTTAGTCAAACAAAGTTTATAGAAATATCATTTAACGAAAACTTTTTGGAAGTGGTATGTGTTTCATAATTTATTTTAAGGAAATTGTTTATGGTTGAAAAGGAAAATACAGATTTTATTACAACTAATATACAAAATGAAGCTCAGTTACCTTGGAAAATTTCCGATGTCTTGTTTACTTATATACTTATTTTGGCACTTTCAGTTGTAGCAATAGGAATACTTTTAATATCAGGAGTTGATGCTAATGAAAGTCTCTTTCCTGCTATTCTGCAAGTTCTTTTATCTATAATTACCCTGTCTGTTATATTTATTATAGTAACAAAAAAATACAATATACCATTTCTAAAAGCTTTTGGAATTTCAACCGGTAAAATGCCTTCATATTTTATACAGGGAATTACTGTTTCATTTATTCTTGTAATCAGCACTTCACTTATAAGTTATGTTTTTACTGAAATGATGGGTGTACACAGAGAAAATCCATATGTTAATGTACCTCAGGAAAAATTACGAATGATTTCCATAATGGCTGTTTTAATCGCTCCGGTAGTAGAAGAAATATTTTTCAGAGGATTTATGCAGCCGGCATTAGTTAAATCATTCGGTATATTTGGAGGGATTTTCCTGACAGCATTAGTATTTGGATTATCACATGCACAATATCTAGATTATAGTACCGCACTTGCGGCTGTTATAACTATTGGTCTGGTTCTTGGAGTGGCAAGACATTATACAAATTCAGTAGTTCCAGGAATCTTTGCTCATCTTTTAAATAATTTATTTGCTGCTCTCAGTTTGCAGTAAGAAGTTAATAATAAAGAAACTATCTAAAATTAATCGTTTTTCACTTTTTGGTTAATTTAAATAACTGTATCTAATTTTAAATTTGATAAATCAGGACTTTCTTTTTTTTGAATGTAGTCATCCATTTTATCAATATTAAGTTTTATTCCACCTTTTGATTCAATTAGTAGAGCTTGTTTTATTAATTGAATCAAAAGCAAATCCTTTAATATCATCATTTATAATTCTATTTTATTTATCTGAATAAATAAAATAGTCGATTTAAGCAACTATTTTACTAAAATCAGCAAGAATGAAGAATTTCTTTCTTAGATTTTCAAGCAATGCAATACGGTTTTGACGAATATTCATGTCTGGATCCATAACGAGAACATCGTCAAAGAATTTTTCTATAGCAGGAATACAAGCTTTTATACCTTTTAGCAATTCCATATAATTTTCTTCTTTTATATTCCTTACGCACTCGAATAATTGTTTTTCAACATCTTGAGCAAAATACTCGGGATTTGGTGAAATTGTAGTTTTTTCTGACTTTAAAATACGAATAATCCTGTTTGTAGCATCATGAATGGAGGAATAATTTTCTTCATTAACAAGAGCTAAGATTATTTCCAATCTTTTCATTAGATCATTAATATCTGCAAGCGGATCTTTTGCTCCAAAAGCTGCTTCCACAACATCATATCTATAGCTTTCCTGTAAAGATATTCTTAACCTTTGAATTATAAATTCTCTGATATCATTGATTAAT
>JAQVCB010000187.1 GCA_028689995.1 Candidatus Gastranaerophilales bacterium | reverse complement strand
CTTTTGTTTCAATAGGCAATTGAAATGAATAATTTCTTTCTTTTCTACTTTTTTTGTTTTCCATGTGAAAAACCTCCGTTTCTATACTATTACTTTCGGAGGTTTACACAAAATTATTTATGGATTCAATCTCTCTTCAAAATATATATGAAGATGAGGAAAATTGCATTTCCCCTGCATCTTCCAAGATCCAGTATCAAAGTAGCAGTGCCAGCCCCTCACCGCCACCACAACCTTTCACCTTTCCAAGGTCGAGCTTGAAAAATTTGATTTTCCCAGAAAATCAGAATTTATTGACTTTATGAAGAATAATCTTTTGTTTCCCTTTTTTGGCTCCATTGTGGTTTGTAGAAACTTCAATAGGCAAAAGAGCAAAATCTATCACTTCATCAAGATTATTGACTATCTTAAAATCTATTTTGTCCCTTATATAATCAGGCAAGTCAGGTATATCCTTTTCATTGCCTTTTGGAATAATAATAGTCTTAAGATCATTTCTAAGTGCAGCAATACACTTCTCTTTTAGCCCTCCAATAGGCAATACCCTTCCTCTGAGTGTTATTTCTCCTGTCATTGCAATATCAGACCTTATTGGTCGATGAGTAAGAGCACTGATTATAGCAAGTGTTAAAGCAATACCTGCACTTGGTCCATCTTTTGGAGTTGCACCATCAGCTGCATGAATATGTACGTCATATAATTCCTGAATGTTTGACGGTAAATCGAGCTTTTCATAATTGCTTCTGGTATAACTGAAAGCAGTCTTTGCAGATTCCTGCATAACCTCTCCAAGTCTTCCGGTCAAATTAAGATGTCCTTTACCCGGCATAATACTTGCCTCAATCTCAAGAATTTCTCCGCCAAATTCAGTCCATGCAAGACCATGAGCTATTCCTACCTGTGGTTCTTTTAAAGCCTGTTCACGAATAAATTTAGGCACTCCAAGATAGTTTGAAATATTTTTAGAGTCAATACAAACTTTTGTTTCAGGATTATTAACTAACTCAACAGCAAACTTCCTGCATATCTTAGCTATATTTCTTTCTAAGTTTCTAACGCCGGATTCTCGTGTATAATTGTTAATTATTTCTTTAATACCGGAAGGCTTAATATCCAGCTTTTCAGGATCAATTCCATTAACTTTAAATTGTCTCGGTATCAAAAATTTTGATGCAATATGAAGCTTTTCTTCTTCGGTATATCCGGGAAAATATATGATCTCAAGTCTGTCTTTTAAAGGTTGATACAACTGTTCAACGTTGTTCCCTGTCGCTATAAAAAACACATCGGACAGATCAAAAGGTATATCTATATAATGGTCTGTAAAGTGAGAATTCTGCGTAGGATCCAGCACTTCAAGCATAGCCGCTGTTGGATCTCCCATATGACTTGGAAGCATTTTTTCTATTTCATCAAGCACAATAACGGGATTTCTTGAATCAGCATCCTGAATTGCCCTTATAATTTTTCCGGGCATAGCTCCAACATAAGTTCTTCTGTGACCTCTAATCTCGGATTCATCGTTTATACCGCCAAGACTAACCTGAGACATGTTTTTGTTTAAACTTCTTGCTATAGACCTTGCTACTGAAGTTTTTCCTACCCCAGGAGGTCCAAGAAAACAAATAATAGTAGCCTGTTGTTCTTTTGATAGCTGTTTTACCGCAAGGAATTCTAATATTCTCTCTTTAACGTCCTCTAGCCCATAATGATCTTCATCAAGAATTGTCCTTGCTCTTTGTATATCCAGAATATCATTGGTTTTTTTACACCAGGGTAAATTTAATACCGTATCAATATAAGTTCTTACCATTGACGTTTCTGCCGTATAAAAGGACATTTTTTCAAGTTTATTCAGCTCCTTATTAAGCTGAACTTTCACTCTTTTTGGAACTTTAGCTTTTTCAATACTTTCTCTTAATTCTTCAACTTCATCTCCGCCCCCTTCGGTTCCGAGTTCTTCTTTTATAGCTCTTAATTTTTCTCTCAAAAGAAATTCTTTTTGTGTTTTACCAAGACTGAATTTAATTTTGTCCTGAATCGATTCCTCAATTCCAATCAGTTCTAACTCTCTTGAGAGAATTTTATTAATAATTTCAAGCCTGTCATAAATATTCAAAGTCTCAATAATCTGCTGTTTTTCATGCATATCAATTGAAAGATAAGTTGCAATAATATCCGCTAATTTGCCGGGTTCTTGAATTTCTGAAACGGAAATAAAGTTTTCCGAACTTATTTTTGTGCTTTTTTGGATATACTGCAAAAATTTATCAAGAGACAATTTGACTATGGCTTTCATATCAGGGCCTTCTATATGAATATCCTTTAATACTACGTATTTTGCACTGATTAATCCATCATCCTGCTTTATTTCAAGAACTTTACATCTGCTAATTCCTTCAATTAATGCTTTTATTGAACCATCAGGAAACTTTAAAATCTGAACAATTTTCCCTGAAATTCCTATCTGATACAAATCTGAATAAGAAGGATTTTCAGCTAAAGGATCCTTTTGACAAAGAACTATAACTTCATGATCTTCTGTTGAAAGAGCATTATCAATAGCAATAGTTGATTGAGGTCTATTTACAAATATTGGCGCAACCATCTCAGGATAAATAATAATATCCTTCATAGGTAATACAGGTGTAAAATAATTTGATATTTTACTCAATATAAATACTCCTATAGTAAACAAACTCAATAACTTTACATAAAAACTTGAATTAAAAATACTTTTCGCCATGAATGAGCTTTTTAAAAAGAAAACTCATCGTTTCATTTTTAAACGCTCCCGCTTCGCTTCGTCATCCGAGTCGATACGGATTTTTACAAATTATTATTATGTAAAATTATTTCAGTCTCTCAGTATAAAAAATAAAGGCGAAGATTTTCATCTTCGCCTTTATCTCTAATTAGAACTTTTGGAATGAAAAAACAGTATAAAAAAATAATCCTCCCTGAGCCACAATGTGGATAAAGGGAGGATTTAATCATGAGTCCAATGTTTTGGCTCAATCATATTCTAAATTTTATCTTA
>JAQVCB010000070.1 GCA_028689995.1 Candidatus Gastranaerophilales bacterium | reverse complement strand
ACAACCATCCATCATCATAACCTTTATTCATCCACTGCACAGCCAGTCCTCTTTCGATTTTCCCTCTTGTCTCCTGAATATCGCTGTGGGCTTTTTGTTCAAATTCTTTGGGAAATTGAGGATAAACGCCCGTTTCTTCATCTTTTATACCTATATTATACGGAATTATTCCAAGATTAATAAAATCTTCTATATCAAAATAATTATCCGGCGCATTTTTATCTTCTTTATATGGCAAATATAATTTTTCCGAGAAATCTTCCAGTCCAATGGACTGCATCTTTTTATCGGTTCTTTTCATAATAACTGCCGCAACATAACCATAAGTAACAGGAATGAAATTGAGATTAAAAAGCAGTCTTTTTCTTTCTATTCCATCCAGAAAATATGAAAATCCTGAATTGACAGTATTTATTTTTACTTCTTTAGTTTCTAAAATTTTTCCTTCAACAATTACAGATTTTCTATTTTCTATAGTGGTTGGCGCAGCAAAAGAAAAATTTTCCAAATCTTCAAGAATTTTTGGAACTTTAATATTCGCACCTTTTTGTTTCTGGTCTTTTATATAACGGGATATTTTATTTAAAATCATGCAATTAATCCTTTGATTATTACTTGATTAAATAACGAAATCGCTAATCCCGTCAAGCAATTAGATATTTAAACATTGTAGAAATACAAAGTTTTGAGTAATTTATATTTTTATTACAAATCCTTTACACTATCAAATCCTGAAATTTTTAAATTATGGTTCTAAAATTTACAGAATTATAGCCGTATAAAAAATGTATTATTTTTTAAAATCCTGACTATAAGACTGTTTTTAATATTGCTAAATTAATGAGTATGAAATAAACGAAAAAATTACTTAGCCATCATGAGTATACATATATTTAAAGACTATCCAGCCAGGTTATATTAAATTTTTGCATACTATTTATAATATGAGACTAATCGGAGTTTTGCTGATAACGATATGTTTGGAGGAAGTTATAGAGGGTATATCAAAGCAAACAAGATTAGCAGTCTATTAGATTAGAGATAATAAATTTATAAATAATTCTTAACCTGATTTATATTCTCATCCTTAATCAGAATCAAAAAAACTGAGTTTTGGTATGGAGTTTGAACGAGTTTTGCAAAATTAATATCAAAGGCTCATCGCCTCCACTAAAGATTTTGCTGCACTCTAGCTACCGCAATTGTCTTTCATATTTTATAAGGGGAAGTAGAATGAGAAAAAAATTTAATAATATACTGAGTTTTATGAGAGGATATGTCTATATATCGGTGCCAATATTGATTATTTCAGTATTTCATACTTGTCTTTTAATATATATAATAACTGCTTTTTAATTTCACTCTCTGAATTTTTTTCACTCCCATTACCATAATAAAAAAGCAGCATTTCTGCTGCTAATTAGAGTTATTTAGAGTTATGAGGAGTTAAACTTATCTACTAAGCCAGCAATGCGCCAGCCATATTTTCCCAATTTCCATAACGGTCTTTATATTCTGCTGCACAACGTTGAACTTTATATGCAGCATCATTCAAGCTCAATGAATTTCTATCTTTTACATTTTTTAAGTGCTCAAAGAATTTCGTAGCTGCATATGCAGGATTTGTACACTGAGCTACTGTTCCCCACCCACAAGAAGGTCTTTGTTGAAATAAACCAACTGAATCACGATCTCCATAATCGATATTTCTAAGTCCTGATTCCTGCATTGCTGTCATGATTGCTGTTTGTATATCTCGCTGAGACATTCCCATTGATTTACCGACGTCAGAAATTATTTTTGCATTATTAACCTGTTCCTGAGACAGAGAAACACCTGCATAATTTCCTGCATTTGCGCTGCTCATCCCTGAACCGGTAGAGCTTGTTTTGTTAGTTGAACTTGTGTTAAAAGCTAGAGATAGACTTGGAAAAGACGGTAACCACGGCATTGCTGTAAAATCTGATCCACCTGAAACAGATGCAGTATTAGCTGGTCCCCATCCCATTGCTGAATAACTTCCATTCTTAAAAACAGAAACATCAGCAATCGTATTTTTATTACCATTTGTTATATTAGTAATTTTAAATAATGATTCATATGTTGGTATTGATATGTCACTATAACCCATTTTTGTAAACCCCTTATATAACCCTCATATATATAAAAAAACAATTATTTAAAAATAATTGCCTGTTTAAAATTAATTGAAATTAATAAATTATCTCTATTAGCTAATTCTTAAATAATAAATATATACAGACCATATATTTATTATTTAAGAATTAGCTAATATTTTATTAAAAATAGAATTTAATATTTGTTAACAAACACCAAAGAACAATATAAATTAACACGTGTTTTGTATTTATATATCAAGTCCAATGTCTACAATTCCGGCTTGTGCTGTTATTGCGCTTGTGGAAATATAATCAACGCCTGTTGAAGCAATACTGTTTAGTGTACTCAAGGTGACATTTCCGCTTGCTTCTGTAATTGCATTACCATTAATAATTTGAACTGCTTGTTTCATATCATCAATTGTCATATTATCAAGCATAATTATATCAGCACAAACATTGAGAGCCTCTTTTACCTGATCTATATTTTCAGTTTCAACTTCAATTTTTGTTGTATGCGAAATATTTTCTTTTGCTAGCAGATAAGCTTTTGTAAGGCTTCCTGCCGCCTGTATGTGATTATCTTTTATCATTATTGCATCATATAAGCCAAATCTGTGAGGACTACCTCCTCCCGCTTTCACAGAATATTTTTCAAATATTCTAAAGTTCGGAGTTGTTTTTCTTGTATCGGTTATTTTAGCTTTATATGGCTTTATAGCTTGCTGATACTGATTTGTTAAAGTAGCAATTGCGCTCATTCTTTGAATAAAATTAAGAGCTGTTCTTTCTCCGGTTAAAATTGCCTTTGCACTACCGCTGATAATTGCAATATTCTGCCCCTTTTCCACAATATTACCATCGTTTACAAATATTTCATATTTCATTTCAGGATCAAGGATATCAAATACAAGCTTTAAAATATCAATACCTGCTACTGTACAGCTCAATCTTGAATTTATTTTTGCTGTTAATTTTTGATCCGATCTTATAATTGCATCCGTAGTTAAATCGCCCGACCCAATATCTTCTTCAAGAGCCTGAATAACAAGTTTTTTAACAATCTGATTATGTAACATTGAGGACATTGTTTACCAGAAGCTCCTCTTTTTGTAAATAACTATGATAAGCATTTTCACAGGTTTCAGGATAATCTTCCCTGAAATGGGCTCCTCTGCTTTCTTTTCTTGCAATAGCAGCTTTAACAATTAATTCAGCAATAATAAGAAGATTTCTAAATTCATATTCTTCAATGCTACTGCATATATATTCTCTGTCAAATGCATTTTTAAGTGAATTAAGGAATTGCAGGGCTTCTGTTAATGATTTCTCAGTTCTGATTATACCGGCACTTTGCCACATTATATTTTTTAAAGCCGATATTAATGCTGATATTTCTTTTACAGGCAGCGGAGATTTTTTATCATACTCATCAATAATATGATTAATTGAAGCATCCTGAGACATAAAGGAATTTTTAGGATTATCATTTATATAGTTTGCAAGTTCTCTTGAAATAACTACACATTCAAGAAGTGAATTGCTGGCAAGTCTGTTTGCCCCGTGAAGAGATGAACAACCTGCTTCACCGATAGCAAATAAACCTGGTATTGAAGTTCTGCCATTTGCAGATATTTGTATTCCACCCATTATATAATGAGCAGCAGGAGAAACAGGAATATTTTGGTTAAGAATATCAATTCCATTGTCTTTGCAAGCTTTTATTATATTAGGGAATCTCTTTAATAGTGTTTCCTGTTCAATTGATGAAGTATCGAGAAAGACATTATGAGCATCAGTATCTTTCATTTCAAAGAAAATAGATCTTGTAACAATATCTCTGGGGGCTAAATCCCCTCTTTCATCGTATTTTTGTGTAAAATCTTCATTATTGGAATTTACAAGTTTTGCACCTTCTCCTCTAACTGACTCGGATATAAGGAATCTGGTTTCATTTTCTTTCATAGTCAGAGCTGTTGGATGAAATTGCACAAATTCCATGTCCTGAATAATTGCATTAGCCCTGTATGCAAGTGCAATACCATCTCCGGTTGCTATTTTGGGATTCGTTGTATTGCTGTATACCTGCCCTGCTCCGCCTGATGCAATTATTACAGCAGATGCAAATATTGTTTCATACTTACCTGTTTCTGTATTTAAAACAATGATTCCTCTACAAACATTTTTAGAATCAATCAAAAGATCTACAGCCTGAGTTTTTTGATAAATTTCAATATTAGAGCTATTTTCAACATGATTTGAAAGAGCAATTTCTATACTTTTTCCTGTTGCATCTCCACCGGCATGAAGTATTCGTCTTACGCTATGTGCACCTTCGAGTGTTAATGCTATTTTTTCGTCGCTGTTTTTGTCAAAATTAACGCCATAAGTAATCAAATCAGCTATAACTTCAGAACTGTTTCTGGATATAAATTCTGCTATTTCAGGATCACTAAGACCTGCACCTGCATTCAATGTATCCTGTACATGGAGATCTATTGAATCATGAGTATTTTCAGGCAATACTCCTACTATACCACCCTGTGCATATCTTGAATTACTTTCTCTCAGTGTGGATTTTGTAACCAAAAGTATATTATTATTTTTATTCTGCGAAAGTTTAATAGCTGCATACAATCCAGCTATTCCGCTTCCGATAATTACTATTGAATGTCTTGATAACCTCATAATGAACTCTTCAATTATTTATATGTAATATATTATATTCTATCGTTAATTAAAATTTTATGCAGTATAACCTTAAAAGGTTATCTTTACAAGAACAAATATAATATTTTCAAGTATTTGTTAAAATACTATTTTCTTGTGTCATGCTGAACTTGTTTCAAAATCTATTAATTCAAAGATCTTGAAATAAATTCAGGATGACATTATACATAAAAATTTTTCAAATTAATATATAATAAAAGATAATATATAAAAAGGTGATGAAATGCTTGATATTAAACCGTCAAAAAATGAATTAAAAGATCTGATTAAAAATTCAGATAAAAAATATGTTGTACCACTTTATTATGAAATAATTGCTGATCTTGAAACACCAGTTTCAGCATTTTATAAAGTATGTAAAGATAAAAAATACAGTTTTTTACTTGAATCAGTTGAAGGTGGAGAAAACTTCGGCAGATATTCATATATAGGAATAGATCCATTATATATTTTAAAATCAGACAGCTCAGACGCTTCAATTTATAATCCTGCAAACAATGAAATCATAAACAGATCAGATAATCCTTTTGATTTACTTCAGAAATTTCTTTTCGAGTATTCTTCGGTTAACTTTAATTCACCTTACTCTCCTGGTGCTTTTGGCTATATAAGTTATGACAGCGTCAGGCACATTGAACCTGTTCTAAATAATACTTTTAAAAAAATTGAAGGTTGCGACAGTTTCCCCGAAGCCTATCTTATGATTGCCGGAAGTATATTAACTTTTGATCACGTAAAACATAAAATATTCATTATAAACAGTGTTTTGGTCGATAGTTCATCAGATATAGAAAAAATTTATGCTGATTCAGCTGATAAAATCAAAGCAATACTTGAAAAAATGCAGACTTCTAATAATGCACAACCGTTAAATCTCAAACCTGCACAGGTAAACAGTAATATTTCTTCCAATCTTTCAAAAGAAGAATGGATAAATGCTGTTAATACTGCAAAAGAACATATTCTGGCAGGTGATATTTTTCAGGTGGTTCTTTCTCAACGCTTTTGTGTAGAAAGAAATAATATGGATACCTTTACCATTTATCGTTCACTTAGGAGTATTAACCCGTCACCGTATCTTTATTATCTTAATTTTAATGATTTTCAAATTATAGGTTCTTCACCGGAAATTTTGGTTAAATGTAATACAGATAAAGTTGCTTCATTAAGACCTATTGCCGGTACCAGAAGAAGAGGCATAGACACTGAAGAGGATCAAGCACTTAGGGATGAACTTTTACAAGACCCTAAAGAAGTAGCAGAACATGTTATGTTGGTTGATCTCGGTAGAAACGACCTTGGCAGAGTTTGTGAATACGGTTCCGTAAAAGTAAAAAGATTTATGGATGTTGAAAAGTATTCGCATGTACAGCATATTGTTACTGACATTACAGGAAAATTACAGGACAATATTGATTCGATTGACCTTGTAAAAGCATGTTTCCCTGCCGGAACTGTTTCTGGAGCTCCAAAAATCAGGGCTATGGAAATAATTTACGATCTTGAAAAAGCGGCAAGAGGCCCTTATGCAGGTTGTGTCGGATATTTTGGCTTCAATAATGAAATCAATACTGCAATTACTATCAGAACAATGCTTGTAAGAGACAATAAACTGTTTATACAAGCCGGTGCTGGAATTGTAGCCGACTCTGATCCCGAGACAGAATATATTGAGACTCAAAATAAAGCTGCTGCTCTAGTTCAGGCAATAAATAATGTAGTTTTGAATTAGTAGTATGATTATTGAATGTCTTGCTGCTTTTGTAATAGGTTTCAGCAATCCGGCTGATCCTACCGGAAAAACTATGTATACATCAGGAAATAGAGACTGTGATAATGGTTTTATGAATCTGCCGGCATCTAAACATCCTGTATTGAAGATTTCAGTACCAATACTTGATATAAATGGAAATACTGTTAATACGGGTATATATGAAGCAATGCTGAAAGAAAAACAGATTTTTCTTATACAAGCAGGAGAAATTATTGCAGTATTGCCTGTAACTGCTATCAAAAGTCTGCCGCAAAAAAGTAATTTAACTGAAGCGAAAGCCAACATTCTGGATTCAGATTATGTTCTGGTAACTTTCAGAGAATCATTGATAGAAGCACAGGCAATTGTTAAAATATCAAAATAAATTAACAAATTATCTATGAAAATTGGATTTAAACCCGTAGGTAATATTATTGTTAGATTGAATTAAAAGTCTTTAAACTATTTTGATTATTATTCAATTTAATTTGAATCGAGTTTTGGAAAAATAAATATATTACCGTCATTGTTACGCCAGCGAATCCACCCGATTTGAGCTGTTTTATTATAATCTATCTCTCTGACAAGCATCCAGTTTCCGCTTATATACACCAGCTCAATTTCCTGTATTGAAATAAAATTATTATTAATTAACTGACTGCTTTCATCGGATTCTGTATGCATTGATTTATATTTCTCGGGGATGTCTGAAAGCAGGTATAATCTGTTTTGCTTTCCATAGATACGCATAAACTCAAGCCAAGTCTTGAATCTATCAAAAGTCGGGTTTTTTACCCATCCTTTATCTTCAGTTTTCTTGTTATAAATCACTTCGATCCAGTCATTATTTTCATTTTCCGAAGTGACTGACATAAGTGCATATTTTTTATTTGGAACAAAAGCTAAAAAAGTTTCTTTAGAGCTTAAATCCTGAGATACAGCTTCAACTCCATGTGCATTCCATCTAATTATTTCAATTAATTCACTATTTTCTTCAGGAGTGGCATATATTTTTATTTCTTCAGGCGCAAAATAAACACCAATAACATGATTATTAATGGAATTCATTGATCCGGGCATAAATTCAGCAGCATAACTATTTGCCGTAGCAAATATGATTGTAATAACGATAAAAAGTATCATAGACAACAGTTTAATTATTTTTTTCATTATATTTAATCCTAGTATATTTGTTAATTGATACCACTTCAAAAATGAATTTGGGATTTTAACAACAAATAAAAAATGGTATTCGGTAGTAGGAGCGTTATTTTCGGAGGCGATGAGCCTTCGAAAATATAAACTCGTTTTAGTATATCTAAAAATTATATTAAATCTGATCTTGTTAATCAAGCAACACAGATAGAAACTCAGTCTAAGTAAGTTGTATGAAATTAGAGGTATTAGAACAATTTTAAAGTTTAAAGAAGTATGGTTTTCTTAGAAAAGGGGAGTGTTGAAAAATAGTTAAATAGCTCTTATTTTCTATTTTGACACTAGACGTGGGAGAAGTAAGATGAAACAAAAAACAAAGTTTTTTGAATTCGTCAACAGTCCCAAAAGAACAATAGTAAGTAGGTATTTAATATTATGACACCAATTAATACGGCAAGAGATCTTGAAATTAAAACCAATATACAGAAGCTGATTAAAGAATGGTATGAACTCAAACTTGCCAGAATAAATTTTCCTTTTATTCACGGACATACAGCCATACCTGTTTTTGATAAAGTTTTTGATGAAGAGGAACTTCTGATGCTTTCAGAATCCTGTCTTGACTTTAAACTTACCAAAGGTAGATTCTCAAGACTGTATGAAGCACAGATGGCAAAATTTTTCGGCATTAAAAATATTATTTTAACTATATCTGAACAAATGGCCTTTCATACTGTTTTTCAGATATTAAGTTCATCCGATCTTGATTCACAATCTTTATTGCCTGGAGATGAAATAATTTCATCTCCTTCTATACCGGAATATATTTTTAATCGTACAAATATAACCCCTGTTTTTATTGATATCGAGCCTGATACATATAATATTGACGCATCACTAATTCAAAATGCTATAAATTCCAGAACTAAAGGTATATTTATATCTCATACAGCAGGTAATCCTTCGAAGATTGATGAAATTTCAGAAATTGCAAAAAATAACGGACTCTGGCTGATTGAATCCTGCATTGATGCAATAGGTTCAAAATTTGATAATAAGTATGTGGGAACATTCTCTGATATTTCTATTTTTGGATTTGGACAAAACCAACAAATTACAACAGGAGAAGGCGGAGCAGTATTTATAAATAATACTCTATTTAATAAAGTTGAGCTTTTTAGTTCGGCAATGACTGAAATGCAGGCATCTATTGGTATTGCTCAATTGAGAAAGCTTCCATATTTCATTGATGCCAGAAAAAGAAACTTTTACATTTTACTCGATGGTTTAAAACCATTTCAAAATGCATTTAAATTGCCTGAAATACAGAATAAATCAGAACCTTGCTGGGCATATTTTCCTATTGTAATAAAAAAACAAGCAGGATTTAAAAAAAATGAACTTGTAAAATATCTTGAAAAATATAATATTTTAACTAGTCCATTTTTAGAATTTTCTGTTGAAAAAACAAGATGGGCTTCAGGAAAAGAAAACTTTGATCACATTGCCAATAATGGCTTTAAAATTGGTTTATCTCCATCTATCGGTGATGAAGCTTTTAAATATATACTAAGTAAAATCAAGGAATTTATAGTGAATAATGAATAGAATCTTTTTGTTAGTGTATTGATTCATAAAAGTTGAGGTGTCGATCCTGAGGGCAAAGCCCTCAGGATCTCAAAATTTCAATACTCAAATATTAAGTTCCTTCGCTCCTTTTAGTTGCTTAGAACGAGTTTAGTTAAAGCCTCTAACGCCTTGCCAAGCAAACCGTTTCGTTTTTAGCCAGCACTCCCGCTTCGTACGAGCCTTTTACAGTTATAATTGAATTTTATTGTTTATAATCAAACAGGTTCTTAGAATGACAATTTGTCAGGATATTAGAATCAAAGTATTAGTGTCAAAACGTCGAAAAATCTTTATTCTTGTCGTTTCTTACTTTTGAGACTACTTTTGGTATATTTTTTCGAAATGTATATTGTTTTTAAAATTTTTCTTGAAAGAAGCAAATTTTTTATGATAATCTACTTAAAATATATAAGATTGTTTCTGTCTGGTAGCAGAATCATTAAAATCAGAAAATAGCCTTATAGAAGTAGAAATTATCCTGTACATCGTAAGATTAATAATATAACGGTATTTTAAAAAAAAGCGTGTGATAGTTAGATTATGGAGAAACAAAGAGAATTGAAAGTACAGGCAGAATTACAGGAAGAACAAAAAACAACATATCTTGGCCGTCATATTCTTGCAGAATTTTTTGATTGCACACCAAATATTTTAAATAATTTACAACTTATAGAAGAACTTATGATGCAAGCTGCAATTGAATGTGGAGCTACAGTAGTTCAAAAATGCTTCCATATGTTTAGCCCTTATGGTGTCAGTGGTGTTGTTATAATAGCTGAATCACATCTTGCTATTCATACTTGGCCAGAACTTGGTTATTCAGCAGTTGATCTTTTCACCTGCGGTGAAACCTGCGATCCTAAAGTAGCTTATGAATATTTGAAAGAAAAATTCGGGGCAAGTACAGCTTCTTATTCCGAATTAAAAAGAGGATTAATTAATTCTGAAAACAATGAATTAATTAAAATTCCTTTTAAAATTAAATCTCAAATATAAATGATATACTAGATAAAACAATAGCATCGGACGTATAAATGCTTGATGCTTTTAATTAATGAAGATACGAATAATTATTTTTTTGATATAATTTGATTATTATTTTATTTATGAATCACTTAATAAGTATTTTTTGGAATTATTTGAAAGGGAGTGTTTTAAATTGGATTTATGGTTTACAGAATATCAGAAAGATGGGTTTGGAATAACTATTAAAGTTAAGGAAAGTTTATTTCACGAAGTTTCCGAGTTTCAAACTGTCGATATAATAGACACAGAGGCTTTTGGTCGCATGCTTCTTCTGGATGGCCTCGTAATGACTTCAGAAAAAGATGAATTTTTCTATCATGAAATGATTAGTCATATACCAATGCTCAGTCATCCAGCACCAAAGAAGGTTCTTGTCATTGGTGGAGGTGATGGGGGAACTGTAAGAGAAGTGTTAAAACATTCTTCAGTTGAAAAAGTTGTTTTATGCGAGATTGATAGCTTCGTAGTTGATGCTTGCAGAAGATATTTGCCTACTATTGCCGGAGTGCTTGATGATCCAAGAGTAGATATTCAGATAAGAGATGGCATTGATTATATAGCAGAACAAAAAGATCAATTTGATATAATTCTGGTTGATTCAACTGACCCAATGGGGCCAGGAGAAGGATTATTTACAGAAGAATTTTACAAGAATGTAAATGCTGCGTTAAAGCAGGGTGGTATTATGGCTGCTCAATCCGAATCACCCGTTGCAAATAAACGTGAGATGAGCCTGATGTATCCGCTTTTAAGAAAAGCATTCCCGATAGTAAGTACCTTTGTCGGACCTATTCCTACTTATCCGGGCGGATATTGGAGCTGGGCATTCTGCTCAAATGATGTTAAGCCTTTAGGATATTTTGATGAAGCAAGAGCAAATGAAATCACTATAAGTTGCAAATTATACAACTCCGATATTCAGAAAGCTGCCTTTGTACTTCCTAATTTCGTTAAAGAAATAGTTAAAGAGGTTCATTAAATTGCTAAGTGGACCTTTTTTGCCTAAAAACTGGATTGGAGCAAGTGAAGACTTTAAATCCTCAAAATGGGTACTTGTCGGTATGCCTTATGACGGCACATGTTCAAATAGACCGGGTACAAGGTTTGGTCCTGAAACTGTAAGACTTGCTTCATGGGGACTGGAAGATTATTCTCCCCTTCAGAACAAGGAAATCAATGATGTTGTTTTCTTTGATGCCGGCGAACTGGAATTTCCTTTTGGTAACAGGGATAAAACTTTAAGTATAATTAAAAGAGCAGCTGCCGAGACTTTGAGCTTGGGAAAATTCTGGTTTGGAGTTGGCGGAGAGCATCTTGTCACATATCCAGTTATTGAAGCGTATCTTGAAAAATTTCCAGATATTGCAATTGTGCATTTTGACGCTCATGCAGATCTCAGAGAAGAATATCTTGGTGAAACTTTATCTCATGCCACGGTCATGAGAAGGATTGTTGATAAAATCGGAGCTGAAAGAATCATTCAAATAGGAATCAGGTCGGGCACTAAAGAAGAATTTCAATGGATGGAAACAAATAAAACCTTGCTTGATGATAAATCCCGAATACAGGAAGCATTGAAAAAATTAGCAGGTAGACCTGTATTTATTTCTGTTGATCTTGATGTACTCGATCCTTCAATAATGAGTGGAACGGGAACACCTGAGGCAGGCGGAATGACTTTTAATGAATTTATGTCCTGGCTTCTTGAATTTAAAGGACAAAATATTGTGGGTGCTGATGTTGTGGAACTCTCGCCTCATTATGATCAGTCAGGAGCTTCAACAGCACTAGCCGCAAAAGTTATAAGAGAAATGTTAATATTTTTTTCTTAGACTACTTTAATTGGCTGGATAATCCTACAGTGAATGTGTTGAAAAGGTTCTTGCGGTCATAGTTTTGCTTTTGGGTTTCAGTATTATCCTTTACAAATAATTTTGGATTATCAATTTCTTCCATTGCTTTCATAATCCCAATTCTACCTGCCTTTATTTGAATATTTGTCATCCATGAAGAAATAGCAAAAGGTATTCCAAAACCTATACCAATAACAGGTAGAAATCCACCCAGCAAAAAGGATTTGCACAATGTTTTATATTCCTTATAAAAATCAGTAATGATTTTAAGAGGATCCTTGTTTTTTGCTGATTTTTTGATCGGTTTTTCAATTAATTTATTTTTGAATTTAATATTTGTCCGTAATTTAATAATGTCAATTAACAGGTTTTTAACCCATTTTGAAACAGGATCTTGCTTTAAGTGTTCATCAGATATATCTTTTGCAATATTTTTAATTATTTCTTTAGGGTTATTTTTATCTTTTATTTTTTCAATTTGAGCTAAATATTTTTCATTAAGTGAAATTAATTCCATATAAATTTTATTCAATTCAGGATGGTTTATAAATTTTTCTTGTACTTTTTTATCCACTATTATTTTTGAAAAATCTTTTTTCAGTTCCTTATCTTTATTAATGATTTGACTAGCTTTATCTATAAAAATTCTTAAAGAAGATTCCTTATTTAAAACAATTTTAGAAACAGTTTTTGCAAGTCCCTTCAAAGGGAATTTACCCTTTAATAATAAAACGGTAATGACAGAAGGAATTCCCATCGAAATTAACGTAAATATAGGGTTCACAAGCTGCATTGTTACTTGTGTAGCTGCTTCTATATCTTCTGAATACCTTTGAGACATTTCATCAATTTTGTCAAAAGATCTAAAAGTTTTTTCCTGAAGATTTTTTGCTTCTTTCTGTTGTTTTTCGGATATATCTGTTTGTTTCAGGGCTTCATAAAGATTTTCATTCTCTTTTGCGGTTGTTTTCTTATATTTTTCATATTCTTTTTTGTCTTTGAAGTATTTTCCAAAAAATGTAAAATTATCCTTGATTTCTTCAAAAAACCCTTTCTTTATTTTTGGAGCTTTAATGTCTTTTGCCTGTTTTATTTGCTCATCAGAATACGCCATAATCAATTCAGGATTATCAAGAATTTCCTGTCTTTTAATGAAACGTCCGACACGTGAAGCCTGTTTCTTTTCATGTGTACACCAGAACATCATTGATAAAGAGAATAGTGTACATGCAAAAATGGGCGTAATTATTTTTGTTACCTGCGAAACATTTTTAAATTTTTTCAAGATTTTATTTACACCCAAAAAAATAGGAATATTTGTAACAAATGATATCATTCCTATTGAGTCAAATGCATTATCTACGTTTTCACAATAAGTTTCAGCACTCATGTTAACATCTTTTACTATATTAACGATGATTTCCTTGTCTTCTTCTCCCTGTGCAATTTGTTCGGACGTAAACTTCGTATTAAGAATTTTTTGAATTTCATCTTTATTGCTAATTCGATCTTTAAGCCATTTTTCGTATTCAACTTTGTCTTTGGACATCTGCTTCATCTCAGCAAATACTTTAGAAATATTCTTAATATCTTTTTTATCGGGTATGTTTTTGGCAAGTATTTTTGCAGCTTCTATTTGTTCCGGGGTATATATAACAAAGTTTTTAGGATCTTTTAATTCATTTTTTTTTGCCTGAAATCTTCCTATGCGTGATGCTTCTTTTTGTTTTTCATTTCCCCACAAAATAATTCCTATAGTTGGTATTAGAGGCAAAACTGATGCAATCACATTAAAATGCATTAATTGTTTATTACTCATGGTTTTGCCTTTTTTTGTAAACGGATAACACGCAAGAGTACAAGCAATTGGCAATATTGCAGCCATTGTGATAATTCCCGTTGCCTGCTCCATATTTGCACAATTATCTTCAGAACGCTGATCCATCATATCAGAAGCACGAAAAACAGCCTGTGTTTTTGATCTGGTAAGCTCTA
>JAQVCB010000069.1 GCA_028689995.1 Candidatus Gastranaerophilales bacterium | reverse complement strand
TTTTCTATTGAAACATGTCCCCCCAGTGTTGCAAGATTGGCAAGAATAACATTATTGCCGAGTTTACAGTTATGTGCTACATGAGATCCTGTCATCAGCATGCAGTTATTCCCGATTTTTGTGATATTTCCTTCTCCTGAAGCCCTGTTTACTGTTACATGTTCTCTAATCTGGCAATTATCGCCTATAATAACTTTTGTTGATTCGCCTTTATAACCTAAATCCTGTGGAGCAGTTCCAATAATAGCACCACTTGAAATAATTGTATTGCTGCCAATTTCACAGTGCTCAAGGTATGCATGAGGGAAAATTTCTACTCCTGAATCAAGTTTAACATTTGGTCCTATTATAGCGAATGGTGATATTTTAACACCTTCTGCTATTTGGGCAGATTTATCAATAATTGCACTTGGATGAATATTACTTGTCATAATTACCTCGAATTTCTATTGCATTGCGCACATTATTTCTGCTATGACTGCAATTTCTCCGTCAACAGATGCTGTGCATTTTGTTTTGCATATGGGGCCTTTTATTTTGGTAATTTCTGAGTATAAATCAAGTCTGTCTCCCGGAATTACCTGCCTTTTGAATCTGGCATTGTCTATACCTGCAAAGAGTGCAAGTTTACCATTATATTGAGGTAAGGTCATAACAGCTCCTACACTTACCTGTGCGAGTGCTTCAATCATTAATACACCAGGCATTACGGGATTTTCAGGAAAATGACCTTGAAAGAACGGTTCATTCATAGTTACGTTCTTATAACCTCTAACGAATTTCCCCGGTACATGTTCAGTTATTCTGTCCACTAACATAAAAGGATATCTGTGCGGAAGAAGTTTCAATAATTCATAAATATCCATTGAGCTTTTGATTTCTTCTATTGTCATATTTTCCTCTCCATATAACCATATATAACTTTTGTAAATTCTATGTGACTGCTATGTCCGGCATCTTGTGCAAGAATATGAGCGTTTAATCTGAATGGATTAATATATTGGTTCATATCACCTATTAAATCAAGAATTTTATGTTTAATGGGTTCGTATGCTGATCTTAATTCCACGGTATAACCTGTTTCTGTAAGACCTACTGTATTTTCGAGACTGGCACCTAATGCAAGTCCTGCCTGTTGAAATTTTTCCAGGTCTTTCAGGTAGCCAAAGGTTCTTGCTTCATATATTTGTTTTGGAGCGTCCTTTGCATTCCAGCTTATCCATCTATTTTCAAGATCAGGATGGTCAAAATTTATGCAATAGCTAATTTTAAATTTTTCTGCCGGTAGTAATACAATATTAGCTTTTTTTGATGAAAAATAAAGAGGTTCTTTAAAAGTCACCTGCGCAGGAAGTGTAGTCTTTTGAATGCCTGCATTATTAAAAGCTTCAACCCAGACAAGCGCACTTCCGTCCAGAATTGGCAGTTCAGATGATGAGACAAGCACTTCAAGACTGTCAATGTTTGTAAAAGCGCAGGCTGCCATGAAATGTTCGACAAGTCTAATGTGCACGTCATCAGAACCAAGAACTGTGCAATTTTGTGTTGAGATAACATTTTCAGGACATGCTTTTATAGATGTTTTAGAGTTATTTAGATAGAAATAAATCCCTTTTTTTTCAGAAGGTAAAATCCTGATGGTTGACTCTTTGCCATCCATCAAGCATATTCCAGACATTTCGATTTCTTTTTTTATTGTAGTCATGATTATTTTTCTTGTTTTAAAATCTCAATTTCCTGTTTTAAAGCCTTCACTTCTTTAATTAGATCATCTATAGCTCTAATTGATTTTAGCTGTTTTACAAATTCTTTTCTTGGAATGGCCGGAGTACCAAATACAATGCTTTTTTCTTCAAGGTTTTTACTGATTCCCGATTGCGCCATAGCGATAGAATCAGAACCTATACTGATATGATCCGCAATGCCTACTTGTCCAGCCAGAACAACACGATCTCCGATAGTTGAGCTACCTGCAACGCCGACCTGCGCTACAATAAGGCAATTTTCACCGATTTTACAGTTATGTGCGATCATAACAAGGTTATCTATTTTTGTACCTTTGCCTATAATGGTATTTTCGATTGTACCTCTATCAATAGTTGCATTGGCACCGATTTCTACATCATCGCATAATATAACTGAACCAATAGAAGGAATTTTATATGTTTTTTGCTTTGAAAAATCGCCGGAAACTTTTCCATCTTCTTTAGCAGCTTCTACAGTTCCTGCATTTTCTGTAACAAAACTGAAACCGTCAGCTCCAATACTCGCTCCATGTTGCAGTATTACCTGATTTCCTATTGAAATAAAATCACCTATACAGACTCCCGGATGAAAAAGACAGTTATTGCCGATATTTGAGCATTTGCCAATATAAACATTGGCTACAATTTTTGTATAATCACCAATAATTGAATCCCTGCCTATAACCACATTTGGGCCAATTGAAACATCTTTACCAAGTTTGGCACTGGGGTGAACAACAGCTGTAGGATGTACTCCGACAGGAGCATCGGGTGGAATATAGAATAGATGAAGAAGTTTCATCATAGCAAGTCTGGGTCGTTCAACTTCTATGGTTGAAATTTCTTCAATAGAAACCCCAAGAGGCACTAAGGCTGCTTTTGCTCTGGTAAAGGAAAGATTTTCTATTTCTTCTTCTGATATGGCAAGGGCAAGAGTTTCTTCATCAGCTAATTTAGGTGGAGCTATTCTTTTTATTAAAACATTATCTTCAATCTGATTAAGTATTCCACCGATAATATTTGTTATTTCATTTAATGTGTAAGCTTTTTCCTGTTTAATCATTTGTTTTCCCAATAAATAAACTAAACTTTATACATAACTATTTTATTTCTAATATGGGAATTAAACAATAGAGATACAAAAGTGTTTAACAATTATTTGGAATTTGTAGCGATGATGTAATTTATTAAGGAGTTAAAAAATTTTACACAAAAAATCGCATTGTCATTCTGAAGGAGCTTGTGACTGAAGAATCTACGTCAAATGGGAGAGTTGAAAAATAGTTAAATAGCTCTTATTTTCTATTTTGTAACACGACCCTATCAAAAGTGAAAAATGGCGGAAACGGTCAGTTTTCGACATTTTGACACTAGACGAGGGGGACTGTTGACGAAACAAAAAACAAAGTTTTTTGAATTCGTCAACAGTCCCCAAATAACACTTATATTCTGAGCAGATTCTTCGCATTCGTTCAGAATGATAATGAGATGAAATAACAGAGCAACAAAAATCCGACCACAGGTCGGATTTTGTGTATGAATTATCTAGACTTATTGACTTATTGAACTGGTTGAGTTGGCAGTGCTGGAACTTCAGCAGGTGCTGCACCACTTGATTTGCCGAAGAAATATCCGGCCAAAAGTGTTGTAGCAGCTATACCAGCAGCTATCCATTTTCCGCCTTTACCTTTTGCTTCTGCAACTTCTATACCAAATAAATCGATTACTGCTTTTTTTGCACTATTGATTGATTCTTTGCCTGTACTAATTTCTTCAGCTTTTAGTGAATTTTCTTTACCTTTTAGAGCCTCAAAAGTGGATTTATTGGCTTTAATATACTCATCTGTAGATTCTTTTAGAGCAGAAGCCTGCTTGTTAAAATCAGCTTCTGTTTCGATTTTTACTTCTAGATCTTTTATTTCTGGAGCTTTCACATCAGTATTTTTGAGTGATTTGTTAGTAAGATCTACAACATCTGTTCCTTTAGTTACCGGCTTTTGAATTGAAGCAGAACTAATTGGTTGTCCATTTGTACCAATTAATTGACCAAACGTTAATTTTGATTTTTGTAAATGTGATGTTGCTGCAATACTTTGATTGTTAATTCCTGAAACTTTCATTGATAACCTCCTATTATAAAACCTTGTCTCCAATAATTATGATTATTTATGTTGTATGTATCAAATAAAAACATGATAAAAAATTGCTATTTAAACTGATAAATATGTACTTATTGTTACAATTGTTTTTTAGTTTATTCTCGATTAAATTAGAAATATTATATAATATATTTCGATATTTGGCGCAAAATAATATAAATATAGCCTGATTATTTAATCAGGCTATATATTTTAATGTGTAATATTTGGTATGAATTAGTTTTCTTTTGAAGATTTATTGATTAATGTTTTAGCGATTGCATAAGCTCCGCCTATAACAACAGCACCTGCTGCTGCTGCGATTGCACGGTATTTAACAGGAAGTTTAACTTTAGCTTTCATATCTTTAAGTTCCTGTTTTGCTGCATCTAAAGCTTTTTTTGCATCTTCAGCAACTAATTTAAGTTCAGCATTGTCTTTTTGTGCATTTGAAGCTTTAACTGCGTTTTTCAGTTCCTTTGCTGATTCTTTTTTGTCTGCTTTTGCGGCATTTAAATCTTCTTTATAGTTGTTTTTTGCAGCTTCGCGAGCATCAGACAGAGCTCTGTGGTTTTGTTTCTTTTCTTCAGGAGTAAGATCTTTATTTGTATCAACTGAATAATGTTTTAAGAAATTATTTAATTTACCGTTTATAGTTCTTGCTCCTACTGCACCGGCTGCTGCACCTGCTACAGTTACTGCTGCAACATCTGCTTTTGATGTTTTTTCGTAGCAATCACTGTCTCCTTTGAAAGAAACCTGTTTAGATTGATTTGGCGTTGTTTGGATACTTAACGGTTGTGAAACCTGTAATTTTGTTACGTTGGTCATGATATTCTCCTTATCTCTATTATGAAACAATTTTTTTGAATTTCTAATTGAATAAAGTCTATAATAAAAAATTGTTGCGCTTTGAACAAAAAATATTAAAAAAAATTTACATTTATTTTAGAAGTTTAAAAATGTTGGGCTGATTACCTTGCTAATATTTATTGATAGTAAAAAGACAGATTGAATATTTAGCAATCTGTCTTTTTGTTATGTAATATTTAAGTTTTAAGTACTATTCTGCTTTTGTTTTTGTTGATCCTACAAATAATTTGCCAATTGCATACACGCCACCGACTATAGCAGCACCTGCTAAAGCTGCAATTGCGCGGTATTTAGCTGGGACTTTGACTTCTAATTCTTTAAGTAGATTGGCAGGTACTTCAGCTTCTTTTAATGCTGCTTTAGCTTCAATATAAACAGCACGTTTATTTATATCAATAGCATTTGCTGCTTCATTTAACTTTGTTTTTGCTTCTAATACTGATTTTTCTGCAGCTTCAACGGTTTTTTCTAAAGCAGTCATAGTTTCTGTCGATGTATTCTTTAGATTTGCTTCATTAAGTTCAATATTTGCAATTTCATGAGCCTTATCAGCTTTTTGAGAAGTTTCAATAGCATCTTCAAAAGCTTTGAGTTTTTCTGCATCAATATCTTTTTTTGCAGCATCTAAAGCTTCTTTTTTAGCATTGACTACTGGTTCATTTGTTTTTACTGATTCTTCAAGTTTTGTTCTCTCTTCACTTATTTTTTTATTTGTAAAATAGCTTAATTTATCCTTGATTTCTTTTTTTTCGCCTGAGTCCAAATTTTTTAATTTATCAAGACTAAATCCTGATGTAAATTTAAATAATTTATCTAATATGGGATTTGCGCCAACTGCACCTGCTGCTGCACCAGCTGTAGCCGCTATTGCAACATCTGCATTTGATGGTGATTTTTCAAAACTGTCAGGTTCACCTTTAAAAGAAACTTTTGGTTCAGGTTGTTCGGGTACGATTGGTTGATTGTTTAAGGGTTGTGTAGCTTGTAATCTGGAAATTTCTGTCATAACTTACTCCTTTAATTTAATAATATAAATATTGAATTTTAGAATTATAATTAATTAAAGTCCCAAACATAAAAAAAATTGCTTAATAAATAAGCTATATTAAGTATAATTTACATTTATATTAGCAGATAAAATTATAAAACATTATAAAAAAGTACTTATATACAAAAGAAATTTTTACGAATTTATTTTATTAATAATTGCTGTAGTAGATTTACCTTCTACAAATGGAAGAAACATTATTTTTCCTCCGGCTTGCTGTATCACTTTTGCCTCCGGCAATGTATCAACGTTATAATCTCCGCCTTTAACGTGAATATCGGGTTTAATTTTACCAAGCAAGTCTGAAGGTGTTTCTTCATCAAAAAATATTATAAAATCCACAGAACTTAATCCTGCCAGAACTTCTGCTCTGTCGTTCTCTGTATTAACGGGTCTTGAATCGCCTTTTAGTCTTTTAACTGATTTATCAGTATTTAGGCATACAACAAGAATGTCTCCAAGTGCTTTTGCCTGATTTAAATATCGTACATGCCCTACATGCAGGATATCAAAGCAACCATTTGTTGTTACGACTACTTTTTTTTCGTTTTTTAATTCTTTTAACTTAGTTAAAAGTTCATTGAGTTCTATTGTTTGACCCACTATTTTGTCCTTTTATGTATAAAAGCTTTTTCATGCCTGACTGGAGCTTCAGGTTTTTCTAACAGATCATGTTTGATGATATTTTTCAGTTCGTCGGGGGAAACGGTTGTAGTTCCGATTTTTCTGACAGCGACTCCTGCCGAGTAGTTGCCCAAAGCGATTGATGCTTCAAGATTATTATCTGATGCCGGTATGCTTAGTGCAAGAGCAGAAAGCAGTGAATCACCGGCACCTGTAACATCATACACTTCAGATGTTACAGCAGGAATTCTTGTTATCTCACCACCGTCATTATAAAGTAAGATACCGTCTTCACCGAGTGTCACAAGAATATTCGCAATATTAAGTGTTTCATAAAGCGCATTTGCGAGTTTTTCAGGAGATGTATCGATAGGAGATTTCGTTGCAGTCTCTGCTTCTTGTCTGTTAGGAGTGATTAGAGTTGCTCCTGCATATTTTGTATAGTCAAGCCCTTTTGGATCAACAAGAACAGGTTTTTTATAATTTTGCGCTAATTGAATAATATTTTGACATAAAGAATGAGTTAAAACGCCCTTTGCATAATCAGAAAAAACAACTAAATCAACAGAATTAATAATTTTTAATACTTTTGTTGAAATTTTTTCTTCAATTGAGTTATTGATAGGGGTTCTTTGTTCTCTATCCACTCTTGCGAGCTGTTGATGATTATGTGCAATTAATCTTGTTTTAACTGTCGTTGGGCGTTTTTTATCTGAAATAAGACAGGAAATGTTTATGCCTGTATTATTCAAAATATCAGTAAGTTCTTTCCCGTACGTGTCATCTCCAATAATACCGCAAAGAAAGACGTTACCTTTTAACGCGGTAATATTATTTGCAACATTTGCTGCACCGCCAAGAATATAGCTATGCTCTTTTACATCAAGAACAGGAACCGGAGCTTCTGGAGAAAGGCGTGTAGCCCGTCCCCAGATATACTCGTCAAGTATAATATCTCCAATAACCAGAATGTTAAACTGATTATATTTATCAATAATATTAAATAAGGATTCTTTATTGTACAAAGTTATTCACCTATTTTGCTGCTACTGGAGGCATACCCGTTAATCCCATTTTTTTATTTTTTTCTATCTCTTTAATTTCTTTTGCAATTGAATCGGGATTATATTGAGCATCTACATATTCTATTTTTGCTGAATTTTTAGCGCCTTCAATCAGTTTTTGCATAACAGTTATTTTTTTACGGTCTGAAAGATATATGCCAATATCACTTTTTACTTCAGCAAATGGTATAAGTCCTGCTTTTTTGCGGTCTGTAACTTTAATGATATGAAAACCAAATTGTGTTTTAACAATGCCGCTTATTGTTCCGGGTGTCATTGAGAAAGCAGCTTTAGCGAATGCAGGAACCATATCCTTTTTGCTGAAAAATCCAAGGTCGCCGCCTTTTGGTGCAGTTGTAACATCTTCAGAGTTCTTTTTGGCTATTGCATCGAAATTGGCAGGATTTGCTTTTACTTCAGTAAGAATTTTTTCTGCATTGCTCTTAGCACGTTTTATGTCAGTATCTTGTGTGTTTATTAAAATATGGCTTGCTCTGACAAGATCAGGATTGGTAAATTTTGAAGTTTTGTTTTTTTCGTAAAAATCTTTTATTTCTTTATCACTTGCACTTAAATTTCCTGCAACATTTTCAATTAACTTTTTTGTAACAAGATCCATCTTAATATTATTTATTAAGTCTTCCTTTTTAATATTATTTAAAGTTAAAGATGATTCTAATTTATCTTTTCCTCCTAATTTTTGAGCTATTTCATCAATAGTTTTATTTACATCTTTATCAGTAACTGAAATCTTGCGCTTTTGGGCTTCCTGATTAATCAATTCTTTGACAATGAGTTCTTTTACTGTTCTGTCTTTGTATATTAAATACATAAATTTATTTTTAGGATTTTTAATATCTATATTTTTTCCAGCTATTGGTAGGTTTTTTATGCCGTTTTCAAAAGTTTCATCAAATGTATTTTGAGTAATTACAGCTGTATTCACCTTAATAAGAGGTTCGCTAGTGTCGACCTTTTTAAAAGGACCTTTTGAACATCCGGCTATTAAAGCCAATGACATTGTCAGAACGAATAATGTAATTTTTTTCATGTTAATTTCCTCTCCTATGATAGATATCATTAAAATTTTAAGTATTTCTAATTGTAGATATATTATAAAACAATTCTTCTAATATATTTAACTGTTCTTCAGGCAAAAGTCCAGTATTATTTAAAATTAGTATTGAAACACCTGAGGTAAAAGATACCGGAGCTTTTGTCCAACGTATTCGTCTTGCTGTTTCTCTCGGCAGACGAGACTGATATTTTTTCCATTCAATCATATCATAATCAGTAGATATACGTATACAGCCTTCAGCTTCTCTAACCATATTTATTCCAATATTAGTAGCGGTTAATCTTATCTTAATAATTTTAAACAATCTCTTTACGACGTCAGGTATATTGCCAAATCTGTCTTTCCATTCGTCTTCTATTAATTTTAATTCTTCAATGCTCTGAACATCAGCAAGTCTTTTGTATTCAAGCATTTTTTGTTCTTTGTCACCCAGCCATTCATCAGGGATATATGCTGTAATATTTATATCCACAACAGGAGGTTCAGCTTTTTGGGGTTTAATGCCCTGAAGTTCCTGTACAGATTCTTCTAACAAATTGCAGTACATATCAAAACCTACAGCTAGCATTTGACCATGCTGCTCTGCTCCGAGTATATTTCCGACACCTCTTATTTCAAGATCTCTTAATGCTATTTGATAACCGCTTCCAAGTACATTGAAATCCTTGATAGCTTTCAGTCGGTCTTTAGCTTCTTCTGTCAATAACTTGTTTGGACGGTATAGGCAGTAAGCATAAGCCTGTGTTTCTGTTCTCCCGACCCTGCCTCTCATCTGATAAAGCTGAGCAAGACCAAATCTATCCGCATCATCAATAATGATTGTGTTTACGTTCGGAATATCAAGACCTGATTCAATAATTGTAGTGCATACCAGAACATCATGCTGATAGGTTGAAAATTCATACATAATTTTTTCTAGTTCTTTTTCATTCATTTGGCCATGTCCAACGGCTATTCGTGCTTCAGGAATAAGATCCTGTAAATCTTTTGCTGATTTATATATGGACTGAACTCTGTTGTGGACAAAATAAATCTGCCCTTCTCTTTCCATTTCATGTTTAATTGCTGTTCTTACGAGTGAAGTATTGTATGAGCCCATATAAGTTTTAATTGGGGCACGATTTACAGGCGGAGTATTGATCAGGCTCATGTCTCTGACTCCAGTTAAAGACATATATAGTGTTCTTGGAATTGGTGTTGCAGAAAGAGTTAATACATCTATTTGAGCTTTTAGCATCTTTAATTTTTCTTTATGGGCAACGCCGAATTTATGTTCTTCATCTATAATTAATAATCCAAGATTTTTAAATCTGATATCTTTTTGAAGTATTCTATGAGTGCCTATTACAAAATCACATTCACCTGTAATTATATCTTTTATTGTTTCTTTTTGTTGTTTTGGGGTTCTAAATCTTGACAGTAGACCTATCTTGACAGGATAAGGTTTAAACCTGTCTGAGAATGTCTGATAATGCTGCTGCGCAAGAATTGTAGTCGGAACAAGCATTGCAACCTGTTTACCTGATAATATTGCTTTAAAGGCTGCTCTTATTGCGATTTCAGTCTTTCCAAATCCAACATCTCCACAGATAAGACGATCCATGGGCTTTGACGATTCCATATCAGTTTTTGTTTCATTTATGGACCGTAATTGATCGGGAGTTTCTGTGTATGTAAAAGCATCTTCCATTTCAAGCTGCCATGGACTGTCAGATTCATAAATAAATCCTTCAGTTTTCGCTCTTTGTGCATAAAGATTTAATAAATCCTGTGCAATGTTTGTTATTGCTTTTTTGACTTTAGTTTTAACCCCTGTCCATTCAACGCCGCCCATTCGTGTCAGTTTTGGCGGTGTTCCAGAGCCTCTGAACCTTGAAAGCATGTTTATCTGATCTGCCGGCATGTGAAGCTTGTCATTCTTTGCATATTCTATGGTCAAATAATCTTTTTCCTGTCCGTCTATATTTTGTTTGCTGATTCCAATAAATTTTCCGATACCGTGGTTTGCATGCACAACGTAGTCGCCTTCATGCAGATCATTTAGCGATACCAGAAAATCAAGAGATTCTTTTTTAGAAGTTATTTTGCCGATAGTGGGCTTTTTGATTTTTCTGTTAAAAAGCTCTGTATCAGTTATAACTGCCAATTTTAATTGAGGCAGGATAAATCCTTCCGAAAAACCCTGTCTGGAAATAATTATTTCTTTTGAATTAATTAAATTTTCGATGTTGGGAACAGAAGTTGAATCAATATTTACAGAAGAACATTCCCATTCAGAAAGTATAGATTCAAGTCTTTGCGGATATTCTGTAATAATAAATATATTGTAGTTATCACTTCTTAGATCCGATATGTAACTTGCTGCATTATCAAGATTGGCAAGAAACTTTGGAATAAGAGAGCATTCTATTATTTCAGAATATTGTTCTTCTTCCTGTATAAAACTGTCAAGGTTCAATGCTGAATATTTATTTAGTTTACTGTTTATATAATTTGAATCCCTATGCTGCATAGATGGCAGACTCAACGATAAACCTTCATTTATATTATTTTCATATTCAGTATTATATTTATCATCATAAATATCCAGTTTATGTTCTGTTTCAATTGATTCATGGGCAATTATAAGAGTATTATCAGGCAAATAATCAAATATATCATCCATTTTTTCATCAATTAAAGGTGCAAAATATTCTATTCCTTCAAAATATGTTTCATTTTCAAAAGATGTAATCAGATTATCAACAGTAACACTCAGCGTTTCTTTGCTGATATCTGACAGCTTTTTCTCCTGAAGTTTTTTGATATCAAGTAATTTATCTATAAATGCCTGTTTTGAATCTTCTTTAATGACGGTTTTATATCTGGGTTCAATTTTAATACTTTGAATGTGTTTTATAGATCGCTGGGTATTAACATCAAAGTTCCGTATATTTTCTATTTCATCGGCAAAAAATTCTATTCTTACAGGATCTTCCGATATGGGATAGACATCGAGTATATCGCCTCTTAGACTAAAATCACCCGGGTCAAGAACCACGTTATTTCTTCTATAGCCTAAATCAATAAGATTTCGGGCAGTTTCTTCAGGGTCTGCTTTTTTGCCTTTTGTGAGATTTGCAGAATATTTTTCTGTATTTATTTGTGAAAGATATGTATTTAATAAACTCTTGGCTGTTATAGCCATATATCTGATATTTCCGTTTTTAAAAGAATGCAGTAACTTCATCTGTTCTTTTATAACAGCAGAATTTGAGTAAACAAGTTCGTAAGGAGAAGCTTCCTGTGATGGAAAATAAGGAATGTCTTTTTCTGTTAAATAATGAATATCCTGACTATATCTCAGAGCAGTAGTAATATCGGGGGTAATAACAAGTACAGGCCTGTTTATCGAATTTATTAAATACGAAATAAAAAGGCTTCTTGCAGGATATGATAGTCCTGTAAGGTATAAAACCTTACTTGTATCAATCTTCTTTTGTATTTGGGAAAAGATACAGGATTTTGATGTAATTTTATTAATTAAATCTTGAAATATTTCACGCATAACATCTATAGGAGATAATTTTTCTTACTTCTAAATGTTAGCATGATAAATATTCTTTTACTATTTATAGGATCTTTTTATTTTTTTAAGAGCTTGTCTTGTTAAAAACTGTAAAATCCAATTATAACTGTAAAAGCTCGTGCGAAGCGGGAGTGCTGGCTAAAGCCGAAACGGCTTGCTTGGCAGAGTGTTGGAGGCTTTAACCAAACTCGTTCTAAAATTTTAAAATATTAATTTGGAAAATAAAAAAATTTTTACAAAAATTAATACTTGTAAAAATTATTTAGAGTTAAATTTGTTAATTTTTAAGTCAAAAATTTAAAAAAAATTGACAAATTTATTAAAATTAATATAAAATAAATGAAAATTTGCAAATCGTTTTGGAAAATCAGAAATCAAATTTAACATTGACATAATTTCAAAATAGCAAATGTATAAATTATTATTAAAAAATTTAAGGAGGCAGTTTTATGACAGCAAGCAGTATGTTTAGCGGTAAGAAAAGTTTTTCAAACGAAGAGATCTTTAAAATTATCAAAAGTGAAAACATTGAATTCATCAGATTGCAATTTGTGGATATTAATGGTCAGGTTAAAAATATGGCTATTCCCTCAACACAAATTGAAAGGATTTTAAATAATGAAATAATGCTTGATGGATCTTCAATTAAAGGCTTCAGAAATATTGAAACATCAGATATGTATTTTTATCCTGACAAGAGTACTTTTTGCATTTTACCCTGGAGAAGCAAAGAATGTGGCAGTAAGGTAGCAAGATTAATATGTGATATTTATAATACTGATGGAACGCCTTTTGAAGGCTGTCCCAGAAACAATCTTAAAAGAGTAATGGCAGAAGCCGCTAAATTAGGATATTCATTAAATGCAGGTCCTGAAGCTGAATTCTTCCTTTTTAAGAGAGATGCAAATGGTGTAGCTACAACAGAAACCCATGATCTTGCGGGTTATTATGATGTAGGCCCTGAAGATTTAGGAGAAGATGTAAGAGCTGATATTGTTAAAACATTACATCAAATGGGTTTTGAAATTGAAGCAAGTCATCATGAAGTTGCCAGAGGTCAGCATGAAATTGACTTTAAATATGCAGATGCTCTTACAACAGCTGATAATGTTGTTACATTTAAAGTAGCAGTTAAGGCAATAGCAGCACAGCATGATTTACATGCTACATTCATGGCTAAGCCAATTTTTGGTATTAATGGATCCGGCATGCACATTAATATGTCTTTAAGTAAAGATGGCAAGAATTCATTTCTTGATGAATCAAAACCATATCAATTAAGTCAGGAAGCATTATGGTCAATTGGTGGAATTTTAAAGAACGTTAAAGGTTTTACAGCTATTACAAATCCTACAGTTAATAGTTATAAACGTTTAGTCCCTGGTTATGAAGCACCTGTTTATCTGGCATGGTCAGCAGCTAACAGAAGTGCACTTGTAAGAGTTCCTGCAAAACGTGGCAAGAGCACAAGATTTGAACTAAGATCACCTGATCCAACTTGTAATCCATATCTTGCTTTTGCAGCTGTAATAACCGCTGCACTTGAAGGTATCAAAAATCAGATCGATCCTCCGGCTCCTGTTGATGCGAATATTTATCAACTCTCTGAAAGAGAAAGAAAAAGATATAAAATTGATTCTCTTCCGGGCAGTTTGATAGAATCTGTTGAATTAATGGAAAAAAGCAATGTAGCAAGAGAAGCTCTTGGAGATCACATTTTCAATGAATTCATCAGTGCAAAAAGAATTGAATGGGATGCATTCAGAGTTGTTGTCACTCCGTGGGAACTTGAAAGATATCTGGATAAATACTAATTTAGTAATTATAATTCAACAATAAAAAAACATATGCTATCTCAAATAGGGATAGCATTTGTTTTTTTATTATTATAGACAGGAATAGAATCAGCTGCTAATTATATGTTTTTATATTAACTGTTTATAAATGATAATTAGTAGTTGATAAATACAAACTGATAAATAATTAAAATCTAGAATTTAATTATCTTACATCCACTTGTCATTGCGAGGATTTCGGAGAAATCCGTGGCAATCTTACCAGTTTTCGGCTGTTATCTTCTGACCTTATTGGCAAGATCCTTCGACTTCACTATGTTTCGCTCAGGATGACATTTTAAGGATTTTTCGTTTTTATCAGTTACAATTTAACCACTACCTGATAGTTGTATTTTATATTCATTAAATCCTGTATAATAAATATAAGTAAAGGTAT
This sequence comes from Candidatus Gastranaerophilales bacterium, assembly GCA_028689995.1. Classification (GTDB taxonomy): domain Bacteria; phylum Cyanobacteriota; class Vampirovibrionia; order Gastranaerophilales; family UBA9579; genus JAQVCB01. The sequence goes on along the minus strand of JAQVCB010000069.1, from coordinate 155 downwards.
AATGTTTATGTTTAAAAAGGGTTTTACACTGGCAGAAGTCCTGATAACTCTGTTAATTGTGGGAGTTATTAGTTCTATAGTTATTCCAGCTCTCTTGCAGGATACACAACAGGCTGAGTTTAAAACAGCCTGGAAAAAAACTTATGCTGATTTAA
>JAQVCB010000186.1 GCA_028689995.1 Candidatus Gastranaerophilales bacterium | reverse complement strand
CTTGTATTGTAGTTTCTGAAGAAACAGGTGAAATCTCTATGGCTCAGGGCGGAGTATTAAATAAATTCGTATGTCCTGAAGAATTAAAAGTAGAGCTTGATTTTTTATTCGGTTATAAAGAATCGTCTGAAAATAAATCTCATAAACCGGCATTTAAGTTTAACCATATTCTTTCAAAAAAGATTTCAGGATTTTCTGTTTTATTTGAAAAAAATAAAGATTAATCCATATTCATAATCAGAATAATATAGAGATTTAACATAATCCAAAATCTTTGTTATTAAGGATTAAAAAAAATTTAAATTTACAATTCTTAAATATAGGGTTAAATCTCTAAAGTTTATTTGAAAAATAGCCGAAAACATTAATATGAGAAATAAGTTAATTAGTTTTCGGGAGTATATGAGCTATGATTGAAAAAAATTTAAATACAGAAATCATTTCTACAGAGATCAGAGAACTTTTTTCAGATATGGAAAAATTTATTATTAAAAAGGACGAATTAGCAGATAATTTTAAAAAAATGTTACTAGGTTGTTCAACAAATAATTAAATTAATAAATATACAGTTCTAAGTGGTATGCACAAATTATCATCTAAATCACTTTTTATAAAATTCTAATTTTTCTGATAATAACCTTGCTAAATGCAGCAGAGCTCAGGCTCTGCTTTTTTATTACATTAAGGAAGTAAGAAAAAATTTTAAAGTAGTGGATAAATACAAACTGATAAATAATTAAAATTAATTATCTTACATCCACTTGTCATTGCGAGGATTTCGGAGATATCCGTAGCAATCTTGCCAGTTTTCGCCTGTTATCATCTGACATTATTGGTAAGATCCTTCGATTTCACTGCGTTTCGCTCAAGATGACATTTTTGGGATTTTTCGTTTTTATCAGTTACAATTTAACCATTACCAATTTTAGTACCCTCCGCCCAGAGCTTTATACAGGCTTATTTTATTAATCAGTATTTCTCCTTTTTTCTGTACCAGATTCTGTTTGAAATTAATTAACTGCTGCTCCGAGTTTAAAAAGTCAAGGCATGAATTTATGCCTTCTTTGTATCGGTCAGATGTCAGAAATAATTGTTGTTCAGAGTTAGCAATATCATCTTCAGCTTGTATATACTGAATTATGCTTGCATTTATTGTACTCAGAGAATCTTCAACTTCTTTAAAAGCATTTAAAATTGACTTTTGATATACTTGAACAGCCTCTTTGTATTTAGCTTTATTCAATTTTAAATTAGCTATTTTGCTGCCTCCTGTGAATAATGCTTGAGAAATACTTGTTCCAATAGCTGAAGTATTGCTGTTCCAGTTAAAAAATTTATCCAAATTTGCCGTGCTATAGCCAAAAGCACCTAAAATACTGAATGAAGGTAAAAGTTCCTTTCGTGCAACAGAAACATTTATTCCTGCTGCTTCAAGCTGTGCTTCAGAAGCTAATATATCCGGTCGACGAACTATTAATAGTGAAGGATCACCAATTTGAATATCTCTGTTAATCGAGATTTTATCTATTTCAGTTCTTGTCAGACATGATTCAACAGTCGGAGGTTTTCCCATTAGAATACAAAGCTGATGAACAAGCGTACCCTGTAATTTTTTAATATCTGCTATGTTCGATTTAATCAATGAAATTGCTTCTTGATTTACTAAAACATCATCTAATGAAATCAAACCCTCGCTAAAAAGTGACTGTCTTAATTTAAGGCTTTTTTCCTGATTTTGAAGAAGTGCACATTGTAATTTTAGCAATTTATCTGTCTTTATCAAATTCAAATATATTGTTGCAACGTCAGAAGTAATGCTAATTAAGGCTGATTCATAGTCAAATTTGAATTTTTCTGCCTCTTTTCGAGCGGCTTTTGTTATAGAGTGATTTTTTCCTAAATAATCCAGCTCATATTGCGCCGTTAGAGGGAGTATAAATAAATTTTGAGTTCCTCCTGCTAAAAATGAGGAACTTTGTACAGAAGAATCAGCTGCCTGTGGGACAAGGAATGTTTTAGATCCTTTTACTCTGAAGAATATATCTCTTAGAAATATTTGAGGAAATTCACTTCCAAAAACTTTACCTGTCTGAGCATTTGCCTCTTCAATATGTGCCAAAGCTATTTTTATATTCTGATTTGCTGATATTGCCTGATCAATATAACAGTTTAGAATAGGATCGTTAAATTGCAGCCACCATTGTTTATCAGGGAATGAATTTTTGATTTCAATGCCTTTTAAAACTCCGGGATAGTTCGATGATTCCTGCCAGAAATTAGTATCTTTATTAATAATAAAAGGAACAGGCGAATCTTCTGCATCTGTTGATGCAGTATTTAGAAATATTTGGATTATAAAAATAACAATTATAATGTATTTTAAGTTTTTCATAATTTTAAAAATTTTATTTAATTCATATTCGAATATAGAATTATTTTTTTTAGATGGCAATAATCTACCTGAGTAAAGCTAAAGATGCTTGCAGGCAAAAAATGATTATCCTTTTAATAAAGATGCTTTATACCGAATTAGCCGGCATGTTTATTTTTTCTGGATGATTACAGTGATATAAAGGAATTATTAACTTATCGTTTAGATTTAGATGTGGAAATAATTCAAAATTATGGCTGAAGTAGAAGAATCTGAAGCACCTTTTTCTGGTGAACCAAAAAAGATGTTTGTTACAAAGCATCGTTTAGTTCTTATTTTTATATTGCTCATAATTATCATATTGTTCGTTTTATTGTACTTTTTATCTCGTCCTAAATCTGATTATCTGACTCTTAGCGGAAGGCTTGAAGGATATGAAACAGATATAGCTCCAAAGTATGGAGGTAAGGTAACTTATATTATCGGCAGAGAGGGAATGGCAATTCATAAAAACGAATTGCTTGTAAAACTCGATGATTCAGAACTTAAGGCTCAGCTTAAAGCCGCTGAAGCTAATCTGGCTATATCCAGACAGCAGAAAAAACAAGCTATTCTGCAGCTTAATATTATAGAAAATCAAATTTTACAGGCAACTCTGAACGTAACTCAGTCAAAGGACGAATCACAAGGTATTATAACGCAGGCTCAATCAAATTTGGCTTCAGCTAAAGTTCAGCTTTTACAGGCACAGCAACAACTGAAACAGTCAGA
>JAQVCB010000185.1 GCA_028689995.1 Candidatus Gastranaerophilales bacterium | reverse complement strand
ATATTAATAAGAATTGGTTTATCTGTGAATATATCAAACCCGTTATTCTTCTTAACAACTGCAAAGCTTTTTTTATCTTCTATTAAAAAACTCCCAGAATCAAAACTAAAATCGTGGAATTTAGCTAATTCTTTTTTTGATTGCACTAATTTCCTATAGGAATATATAGTAATATTATGTTTTAAATTGCAACTATGGTCTACTTTAAAAAAACCAATTTGAAATTCGATTTGATCCAAAACCCATGGCTTTATTTCCTGATCTACAGAAACATTTATTAAATTGTGTATATTATAATTAGTATTCATTTTTTATTTTTAAATTATATAAATTAAATGATTATCCATTCCTCAGGAATCATATCCTTTTTGGGCTTTCTGCCCTGTCTTTCATAGTATCCCCACTTATCTGGCGCGATCACAATTTTTTCAGTGTTTCTATTCAACCATGCTCCCCACCAGCTAAAACTACTGTTAGCAATAATATTATGTTTGCATGCTTTCATAAGACCTAGACTTTCGAAATCATCAAATCCTTGAACAAAGTTAACATCACTACCCAAAAATTTAAATACTCCTTTGCACCAATTTAAATCATCAGAGAATAGAAAAAATTTTGGATTATTTATCTTCTTATTCACTATACTAATAGCTTTTTTGTAATAATTCAAATCCAAATTCAAAATATTAGGAGTTGTTAAATAGTCACCCCTCCTAACATGAATACTTACAGAATTAGAACCATTAATAATATTTAAATAATCTTTACTATTTATCTGAAAATCATTTTTAAGTGAAAATTCATTTATAATTATTTCCGAAATATTCTTAAAATATTTTTCTGACTGCCAGTAACCATCAAAATAAACATTATCTCCCGTATTCATAATTTCAGGATTATAACTCCACTCAAGCTGCTCAATAAATCTCCTTTTATTCCAATTTATTAACAATTCCCTCTTTTTGAAAAAATAAAGAAAAAATCTATTAATTGGAATTATCTTTTTAATATCTTCTTCCGAAGCAATATTATCAATAATATTAAATTTATCCAATCCATACGAACGTAATCTCTGATTATCAAACCATCTAATATCAATTTTAAATAGTAATTTCTTTTCTTCAGAAACAGATCTAGCCAAAGAATATTGGAACATTTGATTGCCAAGGCCACCTTTTAATTTCACTATTATCATTTTTTTAATACAATCCTAATAATGTCGTTTTCGATTACTATAATACTATTACTATAAATTGATAAGGTGTAATTTTTTAATTCTTGGATTGTGGGGTAATCATTCGTACCATTAAATAATCTAGCATCATCTATTAATAATATGTGCTCGATATCGCTAGAGAGGATGGAATTTAATTCTTCTATGATTGGACAATTTTTATCTCCCTTAACAGTAACCCCCCCAGAATAATGACCGTCTAGCCAAAATAATGATTTTTCTTTAATTCGAGGCATAATTTCTTTTAAGATAATCCCGCTGTCACCATTATAAAGGGAAACTTTCTTATTTCCAGAGAATTTTTTTAAAGCTTTTTTATATAAATCACCACTCAACTCTATAGAATAAATTATTTCAAAATTATTTAATTGAGCTTCAACCATATCACCCAAATAAGTGCCTGTCTCAATTAAAACATTAGTATTATGAATTTTTCCATAATCTCGAACACATAATTGTTTAATTTTGTGTGGAGGGGGTACAGGCCTACCTTTTATTCGCCACAATAACAACAAATAATTGCTTAATAATAATTTAATCATTTTCTTCATAAATTTTAACTCTTATTTAAATACCATTCTATTGTCTTCTTTAATCCTTCTCTAAATTCAGTTTGAGCTCTAAAATCAAACTCTCTCTCTGCTTTTGAAACATCCAACATTCTTCTTGGTTGCCCATCGGGCTTTGTCTTGTCCCAAACAATCTCACCCTTAAATTCCATCAATTTGGAAATTAACTCAACCAACTCTTTGATTGATATCTCCATACCCGAGCCCAAATTAACAGGCTCTGATTTATCATATTTCTCTGTAGCAAGAATAATCCCTTCTGCAGCATCTTCAACAAAAAGAAATTCCCTAGTTGCACTACCTGTCCCCCATACCTCAATAGACTCCTTGTTGTCTTTTTTTGCCTCAGCTATCTTTCTTATCAATGCAGGTATAACATGGGACGATTCTAAATTAAAATTATCTCCGGGACCATAAAGATTGACTGGCAGAAGATAAATGGAATTTAATCCGTATTGATCTCTATATGCCTGAGACTGAACCAAAAGAGCCTTCTTTGCAATACCATAGGGAGCATTGGTCTCTTCAGGATAGCCACCCCAAAGATCCTCTTCTCTAAATGGTATTGAACAGAACTTAGGATAAGCACAAATTGTTCCAATAAGAACAACCTTTTTAACATTCGCTTGCCTTGCCGCCTCCATTAATTGTATTCCCATTATTGCATTATCATAAAAAAGCTCTCCAGGCTTTTCTTGGTTGAGCCCAATGCCCCCAACGCTAGCTGCTAAATGAATAATTACATCTTGCCCCTCAACCGCTTTTTGACAATTTTCCCATTTTGTTAAATCTAAATCTTCAAAAGAAGGTAAAAACAAATTATTCTCGAGAACATTTCTTTTGTTTACTAAATTGCCAACTAGGTGTTTTCCCAGAAAACCGCCAGCCCCAGTTATTAAAATTTTGTTTTGAGATAAATCTATCATACTTTTTATTTATGATTATCAAAACCACCTTTTTGAAGATAAGATTCTTTTTCTGCCTCCTTTAAATCACACTCTACCATTTCTTTTACCAATTCTTGAAAGTTAATCTTGGGAGACCAACCTAATTTTTCTCTTGCCTTACTTGAATCACCCAATAGTGACTCAACTTCAGATGGCCTGAAGTATCTAGAATCTACTTCAATCAAAATTTTGCCTGTTTTAGAATCTATGCCCTTTTCATTGATGCCCTCTCCCTCCCATTTTATATCGATCCCTATTTCACGAAAAGCTAAATTACAAAAATCACGAACTGAATGCTGCTCGCCAGTTGCAATCACATAATCATCGGGGATTTCGTTCTGTAAAGACAAATACATAGCCCTAACATAATCTTTAGCATGACCCCAATCTCTTTT
>JAQVCB010000184.1 GCA_028689995.1 Candidatus Gastranaerophilales bacterium | reverse complement strand
TCAGAGTTGATATTCTGGTTAATAATGCAGGTATCAATCCTCTTTCGGCAATTGAAAAAATAGAAGAAACTGTTTTTAATGAGATTTTACACGTAAACCTTGTATCACCTGTATTGATCATGAAGTATTTAATTCCTAAAATGAAAGAACAAAAATTTGGTAGAATAGTTAATATCAGCTCAATTTGGAGTAAACTTTCAAAGCCTGAAAGATTAATGTATTCAGCAACTAAATCAGGCATAGATGGCGTGACTCGAAGCGCAGCTGTAGAGCTTGCAAAGTATAATATTCTTGTTAATTCAGTTGCTCCAGGATTTGTTAATACCGAGTTAACAAAACAAAACAATTCTGCGGAAGATATTTCCAAACTGTCAGAACTTATTCCGATAGGCAGACTCGCAGAACCAAATGAAATTGCAGAATTAGTGTATTTCTTATGTTCTGACAAAAATACTTATTTAACGGGACAAACAATTTTTGCAGATGGAGGTTTTACTTGCATATAGATAGTTTATCAATCAAGTCTAATATTGGTAACTATTCAGTAAATGTTTGCGGGGATAATGCATTTATTAAAGAGATCTCCGGTCTTGCTAATGCCATTTTTATAATAGATGAGAATGTATGGAATTTTCATAAAGATTCATCTTTATTTTCTTTAAAAGATTGTGACAAGATTATTTTACCGATTAATGAGGAAAAAAAGAATTTAGAAACAGTTCAAAATTTATATTCTCAAATAATGGAACGATCTCCAAAAAGAAATTTGAATATTGTTTCTATCGGGGGTGGGATTGTACAGGATCTTACAGGATTTGTTGCTTCAACACTATATAGAGGTGTTAACTGGATATATATTCCAACTACCCTTCTTGCACAGGCTGACAGTTGTATTGGAGCTAAAACGTCGCTTAATTTTGAAAGTTTTAAAAATTTAATAGGAACTTTCTATCCTCCTGCTGAAATATATATTTATTCTGAATTTCTTAAAACCCTGAATGAACAGGATTACTATAGCGGAGTTGGAGAAATAGCTAAACTTCAACTTATAGCAGGAAAACCACATGCTTTGGAATTCATTAATTCTCTTGATAAAGTAGATCAAATTGATTCGGAAATAATTTTGAGACTGATAAAAGGATGTCTGAATATAAAAAAAGATTTTATTGAAAATGATGAATTTGATACCGGAAGGCGTAATTTATTAAATTTTGGACATTGTTTCGGTCATGCCATAGAATCCTCAACGAATTTTCTCATTCCGCATGGTCAAGCAGTCACTCTTGGTACAATTGCAGCTAACATAACGGCAAAGCAAAAAGGGTATCTTGATGAGACAGAAGAAAAATTTATAAGAGAAAAAATTCTTTTACCAATATTTAAGACAAAAAATAATATAAATTTTAATTATGAAAAAATTATTGCTGCAATGATGAAAGACAAAAAAAATACCGGTCAGGGTCTGGCTTTGATAATGATGGATAATAATTATCAAATGTTTAAAATAACTGATCTGTCAAAACAGGAAGCAATAGAGACTCTTAAAGAAATGGAAAAAATATTAGGCAGTTTACTATGATAAAAGTTTCTGATTATATAGCGAAAAGACTCGAAGAACACGGTATAAAACATGTATTTATGATTTCCGGCGGAGGTGCTATGCATCTTAATGACTCAATCGGAAAAAGTAAAAGTATTTCATATATTTGCAATCATCATGAACAGGCTTCTGCTATTGCAGCTGAAGGATATTCAAGAACATCAGGCAAGCCTGGTGTTGTAATAGTAACTTCGGGTCCGGGAGGAACTAATACACTTACAGGAGTGATGGGACAATGGATTGATTCTGTTCCTGTTCTCTATATATCTGGACAAATCAAGCAGGAAACGTCCATTGAATCATGTAGAGAAATAGGATTACGGCAGCTTGGAGATCAAGAAATAAATGTTGTTGACATTGTAAGACCAATTACAAAGTTTGCAGATATTATAGACGATCCTAAAAAAGTAAAACAACTTTTAGACAAGGCTATACATATAGCTACTCAAGGAAGACCTGGTCCTGTATGGCTTGATATACCATTAAACATCCAGGGAGCTATGATTGATGAAAAAACTCTGGTTGAATATAACAAAAAAATAGATGAAATTAAGTTTAATCAAGATGAAATTGATCAAAAAATATCCCAAACAGTCGATATGTTAAAAAATTCCCAAAGGCCTATTTTTATAGCCGGGCATGGGATTCGTATTTCTAATTCTCAAAAATTATTTTTAGATGTTATAGAAAAACTAAAAATTCCGGTTGTTTCAACTTTTAACGGATTTGACCTTATCCCTTCAGATCATCCCTTATATGTTGGACGAATTGGAACTTTAGGCACCAGATCCGGGAATTTTGCTCTTCAAAATGCTGATCTGATTATATCGATCGGTTCTCGAAATAACATAAGACAGGTAAGTTATGACTGGAAATTCTTTGCCGGAAATGCAAAAAAAGTAGTAATTGATATAGATAAATCTGAATTAAATAAACCTACTTTAAAGCCTGATCTTGCAATAAATGCTGATGTTAAGAATTTTTTGGAAAAATTAAATTCTGAAGTTGAAAAAATAGAACTTCCTGTTTGGAGTAATTGGATAAACTGGAACCTTGAAAGAAAAAAGCGTTATCCTGTGGTACTTCCTGAATACAAGGAACTAAAGGACAAAATAAATCCTTATTATTTTACTGAAACATTAACTAAATGTATGAAAAATGATGATGTGCTTGTTGCAGGAAATGGATCTGCCTGTGTTACAGCTTTTCAGGCCGGCGTTGTTAAAAAAGATCAAAGAATGTTTTGGAATTCAGGTTGTGCGTCAATGGGTTATGATCTTCCAGCTGCAATAGGAGCGTGTATAGCAAATGATAAAAAAGATGTTATATGTCTTGCCGGAGATGGCAGTTTAATGATGAATATTCAGGAATTACAAACAGTAAAACATTATGATCTGCCGATAAAGCTTTTTATTTTGAATAATGATGGCTATATTTCAATAAGACAAACGCAGGCAAATTTCTTTAATGGGAGATTAACCGCTTCAAGCAGGGACTCAGGAGTAAGTATGCCTGACTTTATGAAGATAGCACAGGCTTTTGATCTTCCTGTAGTTA
>JAQVCB010000183.1 GCA_028689995.1 Candidatus Gastranaerophilales bacterium | reverse complement strand
TAAATGCAGGATTGAAAATAACCGAAACCCTGATTGAAGAAGAATGGGTTGCTATCATCGCAGAAAAATAATATTCCTGTTACTGCGATAACCAGGACACATAGTAACATCCACCCGAAGGACACCAGGTTGCTTGTACACTTGGAAAATCTACATATACCCCTATTTTTGTAATTAAACCTGTCCCACTGTCATTATTAGCTTTCATAAGAAATATAAATCTATCTCTGCCATATTTATTGGGGGATTTAAATCCATTAGTATCGACCATTATATAATTCCATGTACCACTAGACCAACTCCAGGACATTCCTGATGAATCAATAAATGAATTTCCGCTACTTGGCCAAGTATTAGCAAATAATTCACCACTAGCCCAACACAAAGATCTATTGGTACTATCACAACTTTTAGTAACATTAAACTTTGACTGAAATGCAGCAAAATTGCTTACACTAGCCGCATCACCTGTAGAACCAACTTTTTCAGACTCATAACTGGTAATAACTTGATACCATGCCCGTGATGCTGAACCAAATGCTTTTTTATAGGCAGCTTTATATTCTGCATTCTGAGTATCCTGTATAATTGCAGGTATGACAATAGAACTAATTACTCACACAATCATTAAGGTGATCAGGACTTCTGCAAGTGTAAACGCCCTTTTACTTTGTGTGTGCATATTATTCCTTCTTAAATTTAAGAGATAAGATATTATCAGTTATACTATCATAAATAATGGATTCTGCCTATATAAATGCAAGTTCATATATACTAGCCAGTTTATATTTCCGAAGGCTCATCGCTTCCAAAAATAACACTCCTACAACCGAATACCACTTTTATCAGTTGTTAAAATCCCAAATCCTTTAGTGAAGTGATATATCTATAACGAGACAGACTTAAATTGTTTTTATTTTTTAAGAACTATGCATTAATCCAAAAATTAAAGTTTTCCATGTATCTCATTTTAGACTTTATGATTAGACACTTTTCCAATGACTTTTAAAAAAATATGTCCGATTTATTAATATAACTTTTCACAAGTAATATTAATTGGAATGTTTTAAATTATTGGAGAAAATAAATGAAATACGCAGATAACGCCTTATTTTTTAATTCGGCATTATTATTTTCTGAAAAAAGTATGGATAAATTAGCAAAGAGCAAGGTGGCAATTGCAGGAATAGGCGGAGTTGGATCAATAATAGCAGAAATGTTGGCCAGAAATGGGATTGGTTTTTTAAAACTTGCAGAACCTGATCCTTATGAAGACAAAAATTTAAATCGACAGCTTTTTGCTACATTGGAAACTATTGGTATAAACAAAGCACAAGCGGGAGCAGAACGAATTAAAATTATAAATCCTAATTGCAATATTAAAGTTTATGATACAGGCGTTACACTTTCAAACGTAAGAGATTTTGTTCAGGATGTTGATGTTCTGCTTGTACAAACAGACACTGAATCTTCAAAAATTCTTCTACACAGAGTCGCAAAAGAATATAATATCCCCTTAGTCTGTGGTTCAAGGGGATCTATTCAAGGACATAGATGGTTTGTCAGAGCAAAGGTCTGGGATTACAAAAAATATCCGAATATGCCTTGTTATGATGAAACAAATCATCCTGATTTTATAGGTATTCCATTAGAAGAAATGACTCAGGAAAGCCTTAAGGCATATGATGAAATGATAAAAATTAAAAAGATGAATATATTTACTGAATATGCAAAATCTAAACCTGAAATGTTCGGAAGTATTACCCAAGAAGATTTAATTGAAAGAATAGATACTAGTCATAATTTTTCTAACAGGCATGTTTGTTCAGTTCTGGCAAACACTGGTGGATGTCTTGCAGCAACAGCAACTTTAAGAGTCCTTCTTGGAGGTCCTGAAGGTGATCTTGAAATAAATCTATGGGAAGGAAACCAAAAAACAGCTAAAATTAGTGAATTATCAAGTATTGAAACTTATTCTTCATAAAATATAAGAATTAAATGCTTGATTTTACAATAAAACCGCCTTTATTAACGCCGAGATCCTTCGCAATAATGTCGCATTTTGCAACCAACAGGAAGAAAATATTTTTATTTCCGCATTTATTTAGACCTTCATAGTTCCCTTGCCCTTTGGAAATTATCAGGTCAGCTGAATTGTAAGCCTGCATAAATTCATCAGATACTGAAATTAATAAGGTTCCAGGTGCATCATCTCCGTTATCTATGATTTTTGCAAGTTTATCCAGTCCGACTATTTTTGCATCCTCATGAGTTGCATCATTTAATATGGGGCTTCTTTTAACAGCTATAGTAACATTTGGATGATTTATGGTTTCCAGAAAAATTCTGTCAAAGACAATTTCACCTGTATTATCAGCAGTATAAAGTATATTTTTTGCTCTTTTAATCTCGTCAAAAAGAACTATCGAGTGATCTATTGAAAGCTTTGAATTAAATATCTCGTCTATTGATTTATTAATATCAATTTTATGACCAGGACCAAAATCTATCACATTACCGGCAACTGCCAGCCTTAATGCTTTATCAAATTTATCATTTGAAGTATTTACGATTTGCGAATATTCAGGATAAAGCTTCAGCGCTTTTTCATTGTATTTATCTTTTAAAGTTTTATATGGATCGGGATTACCTGAGATTTTTCTTATCATTCTGTGAATATTTCTGTTAACAAGCAGCGGAGAATTGTTAAAATCCAATTCAGCATAATATTTTAAGAGTTCTTTCATAATTTTATCTTTATATTTAATGTCGATAAGATTTTGATTGAATAAATTTAAGAGGCCGTTTATAGCGCATGGGATGCATTCATAATCTGTAATCATTTTATTTTCTTTCTATTTGAGTTAAATATATAATAGTTCATAGAATATTTTAAATTAAAAGGCAGATGAAATGGAAGAGTCAAAACTTATTATTACCATAACTGGCATCGATAAAGTAGGAATTGTAGCAGGTTTTGCAGATATTCTTGCAAAGCATCAGGTAAATATTGAAGATATCAGACAAACAATTATGCAGGATTACTTTGTAATGATTGTTATGGCAGATTTTGCAAATGCAAACTGTTCATTTCAGGAATTTAAACAAAGCATAATGAAGCTGGCGGAAGAAATGGATATGGAAGTCTGGGTGCAGAGAAAAAAACT
>JAQVCB010000182.1 GCA_028689995.1 Candidatus Gastranaerophilales bacterium | reverse complement strand
CAAAATATAAAACGCTGAATGACTAAGTTGTTTATAAAAAAATTTGACTTAATAATGAATGAATTATGAAACCATCAAGCAGGGTTCAGCATTACCTCGATTACTGATCCATCCGGGTAATTTATGGAAATCAGGCAGGATTTTTAAAATTTCTTTAGATGCTTTCTTGCTAAAAATGTCAAAACCGAAAAACTTAATAAGATACTTTTATTCGGCTTGCAACTCACAAAGGAATTCTGGAAAAAATCTGAATAATATCCTTAATAATAAAAATATCTGTAATTTTTAAAGAAACGTTTAGTTATAAAATTCGTCATATTATAATATACGTATATTAATGCTCACTTTTTAAAGTTTAGTGTATACTTAGACAATAAAAGGTCACAAAGATTCAAATTAAGATTAAGTTTGGCTAAAGCCTTTACTTCAGTTTCGAATGAGTCTATCAGTGATCTAATATTTGTTTGTTTGATAATTAGGATATTATATACTTTAAATATGTTCAATTTTAAATATATCAAAGATGCCGCAGCTCCTGGCAGTTGGCGCAGAGGTTATGAATATTATCAAAAAAAGATGGTTCTGGAATCCAATCTGATTGATGATATTGTTGAGGCTACTGTTAAAGGGAGTTTTCAGGATTCATATTCAGTAAAACTTAATTTCACACCTGAAAAAATATCGGCAGAATGCAACTGCCCTCTTTCGGAAGAATGGTGCAAACATGCCGTTTCTGTAGGACTATACAGCATCGAAAAACACTTTTTTGAAGAATATTTAAATAAAACTACGGGACAGGAATTTAAATTTGAGGATGAAAATCCTGAAGGAATTTCTGAGCCAAAAGGCGGTTATAAGTTTTTGTTGAATACTCAGCCTGCACAAAAATTCACACGAGTGCAAATCATCGACAGAAGTAAAAACGAGCCTGTTATAGATATAGAAGGGGTTTTGAGAGCTGTTATTGCTCTTCAGAACTCTTCTGAAAGTAATTTTGTTTTGAATGATGAGCAAAAATATGAATTTATGTTTATGCAATTTTTATACAAAAATGCAAGACCTGATAAACAAAATAAATCATATAATATTTCGATTAACAAACTTGACGAAGCTTTAAAACTTTTATCACAGGTGGAAGACGTTGAAGACATGGAAACAAAAAAGAAACTGGCGTTTAAAAAAGATCCCTGGCAGCTTGTTCTCTCCGTTAATGTTTCTCTGGTCGGAAATGTTTTATTGTCACTTCATTGGAGAAGACCAGATCCTGTCGATGTTTTACCGTTAGATGAAGTTAAATGTTTTTCCAGACATACCAAGTGGGGAAAGTATAAAAATACAATTATTCCTCTGGATACTGCACTTTCTACGTTACCTTATCATTTATTACGTTCCACATTCACAGATATCAGGGATGCTGATGGCGGAAAATTCGTATATGAAGAACTTCCAAAATTAAAAAAACTAATGACCGTTGAAGTTTCAGAAGTGCTTGAAAAATTAACACTTGAACAAAGACCTCCTGTAAGTATTCTTACATTAGAGATGCAGGAAGATAAATCTATACAGGCAACACTAGAATTTGAGTATGACGGAACACGTGTTCCATTTGGCAAACTTGCTGATAAAACTCCTTATGTAACCGTTAAAAAACCTGAGGAAGACATTATTTACTGGGTAAAAAGAAATCTGAAAAAAGAGCAGGAAACTTATAAATTTTTAGTTTCACAGAAATTTATCCCTACACAAACAAATAATTTGCTTTTAGAAGGTGATAATGCCATTGATTTTTATAATTTTATTATGCCAAAGCTTAATGATAACTGGAAGATAGAAGAAAGCGGGGATTTTTCAATTTTAAAGGCTGCAAAAGATGCACTTAAAATTCATGCAGAAATAGATTTTGATGAATCTGTAGACAGCTTCAGTGTTAAAATCTCCTGTGCAGTTGGAAAAACAGAGATTAGTCTTGATATGGTACAATCTTACCTTCAACAGGGTATAAAATATTTTTATCTTGAAAATGAAGGCTATGTTGAAGTACCGCTTGCTGAAATCCTTCAGTTTACAAGAACACTTTCAAATTACGATGCTCAAAAGGTTGATGACAGGCTGTTCAGAATTAAAACATTCCGGGCAGGTTTTGTGGCAGAATTGACAGAGCAGCAGGTTACACTGTCAATGAGCCCTAAATTTGAAAAGTTCTGGAATCAGATATGCACATTTAACACTCTGGAAGAAATAGAAATACCTGAAGGCGTAAATGCTCAATTCAGAGACTATCAGAAAAAAGGATTTAACTGGCTTTGGTTTTTATACTCTTATGGTTTAAACGGTATTTTAGCCGATGATATGGGGCTTGGAAAGACTTTACAGACATTAACTTTAATTCAAAAAGCAAAAGAAGAAGATGGAAACAAACCTGCTCTCGTAGTTTGTCCGACTTCAGTAGTCTTTAACTGGGAAGCTGAAATAGATAAATTTGCACCGGGATTAAAATGCTTAAATCTTACAGGTTCAGCAAGAAAAGATTTATTTAACAAAATAGAAAAGAGTGATGTTGTTATAACAAGCTATGCACTTATAAGAAGAGATATAGCAGAACTAAAAAAACATAATTTCAGATTTATTATACTTGATGAATCACAGAATATTAAGAATTACGAATCTTTGACAGCTCAATGCGCAAAACAGTTAAATGCTTCCCATAGAATCGCTCTTTCCGGCACACCTATTGAAAACAGGATTTCTGAACTGTGGTCTGTATTTGACTTTTTGATGCCGGGATTCCTGTATGATCTTGATGAATTTAATTACAGATATGCTGTTCCTATTCAGGAAAGAGGCGACAAATCAGTCGAATCAAGACTTAAAAAACAAATATTTCCTTTCATATTGAGACGTATGAAAAGAGATGTGGCTAAAGATTTACCTGATAAGATCGAAAATATTGCTTACTGCAAAATGACTCCTGAACAAAAAGATCTATATCTTGAAGTTCTTGATAGTACCAGAGAAGAAGTATTTCAGAGAATATCAGAACAGGGACTTGAAAAGAGCAGGATGTCAATATTTGCGGCACTTCTTAGATTAAGGCAAATTTGTAACCATCCGAGACTTTACGATAAAGAAGGCATTAAACAAATTAACGAATCGGGCAAATTTGAACACCTCAAGGAAATGC
>JAQVCB010000181.1 GCA_028689995.1 Candidatus Gastranaerophilales bacterium | reverse complement strand
CACTGGACGTTATCCAGCAGCCTGCCCTATGGTGCCCGGACTTTCCTCAGATACTCTGTACCTGCGATCACTTGGACTACTTCCTTTTGTAATATAATATTATTATACAATAATATTATTGTAGATTATCTTATATATAAGAACATAGTTATATAAGAATTGATTAATTGTATTTAAGGATTCAAAAAATGAAGACTGATTATAAAGATAATAAAAAAGAATTTGTTTATCAGATGTTTAACAAAATCGCCGCAGACTATGATCTTGTAAATCAAGTAATTTCTCTTGGTAGTAACAAAAGAATTAAAGAACAAGTTGTAAAAAATGTTATTCTCGAACCCTGTAGTAATATTCTTGATGTTTGTAGCGGAACGGGTGATTTGGCAATGAATCTTGTGAAATATTCAGATAAAAATTATAAAATAATCGGAATAGATTTTTGTGAAAATATGATTAAACTAGCAGAAGAAAAGGCAAAAGAATTCGATAATTTAAAATTTATTCAGGGTGATGCATTAAATATGCCTTTTGAGGATAAAACTTTCGATGCCTGTTTTATTGGCTATGGCCTGAGAAACCTTGAAGACTTGAGAAAAGGTATTCTTGAAATGAAAAGAGTAACAAAAAAAGGCGGGTATGTTATAAGTCTTGATATGGGAAAGCCAAAAGGTTTCATTAATACATTGTTTAGACTTTATTTTGATAATTTTGTTCCTCTTTTTGGTAAAATTCTTCACGGAAATTCTGTCCCCTATAGATATTTTCCTGATTCAAGCAAAACTTTTCCTTCGCAGGAAGAGCTTGTAGAAATATTTAAAGAATTAGGTTTCAGTGAGGTAAAGAATTATAATTATGTATTTGGTGCTATAGCGCAACAGATAGCAAAGGTTTAATAAAATGAAAGCAATAGAATTTAATAAAACAGTAATATTTCGTGATAATTATCCTGTTCCTGAGCCGCAATCAGGGGAAGCATTGATAAAAATTGACCTTGCCGGTATTTGTAATACAGACCTTGAAATTATTAAGGGGTATATGAATTTTTCGGGTATTTTGGGGCATGAATTTGTGGGACGTGTCGTCAAAATAAACGGAGACAGGCAGGAATTAGTCGGTAAAAGAGTAACCGGAGAAATTAACTGTCCGTGCAAAGAATGTGAATACTGTCAAAAAGGACTTTATACACATTGTTCGAATAGAAGTGTGCTGGGTATATATAATAGAAATGGCTGTTTTGCTGATTATATAACTTTACCTGTCGATAATCTCCATATAATCCCTGATTCTGTTACCGATGAAGAAGCTGTATTTACTGAACCTCTTGCAGCAGCTTATGAAATATTGGAGCAGGTTAATATAAAACCTGATGATAAAGTTTTGATACTTGGGGACGGTAAGCTTGGTCTTCTGGTTTCTCTTGTTTTAAATCAAACTGCGGCAGATGTTTTGCTGGCAGGAAAACATGAAGAAAAACTTGGCAAGGTTGAAGATCAGGGAGTTAAAACAATTCTTCCTGAAAATCTTGAAATATCAAAACAGTATGACATAGTTGTTGAGGCAACAGGTTCGGCAGGAGGCTTTGAGTTTGCTTTAAGTCTGTTAAAACCACGAGGAATTCTTGTTTTAAAAAGCACGGTTGCTGCAAATAAAGAAATAAACTTAGCTCCCGTTGTTGTTGATGAAATAACTGTTATCGGTTCAAGATGCGGTCCTTTTAAGCCGGCTATCAATGCACTTGAGAAAAAACTCTTCAATGTTAAGCCTCTGATATCCGGAATATATAAAATTAGTAAAGCTAAAGAAGCTCTCAAATTAAGCAAAACCAAAGGTTGTTTAAAGGTCATTATTGATTTCAATGATTAAATTTTAATTTTTTTCAGCCTGTTAGCTAAATCTTCTGACAATTTCATAAGGTTTTTTAATATTATTACACTATCTTTTTTATCAAATTCCTGAGGATTTTTTACCACTTTTTCCAGGTTTTCATAATAATTTGGAAAATATTTTTTCCAGTTATTTAATGCCCCTTTAATATTTGATTCTACAGTAGATTTACTGACTTCAAAGGTTTTCATTGTATTTATTGGAGTATTGCAGAATAATAACATTCCTACTGTATTTCGTTGGGTTTCTGTTAGTGATTTCAAAAATAATAAGAAATTTTCCGGTTTTTTAATCTCATCATAAGATAAATTTTTGAGAGATAAAGAACTGTCCTGTTTTGTAATTTCCAGTAATTTTTTGTGAATGTCTCCAGTATATTTGACAATATTACTTGGAAAAAATCCTGTTTTCTCACCAATTTCAGAGGGTCTTCTAAATAAGCCATTATCATCAATCAATGAAGATAAAACAGCTTTTTCTCTTTCATTTAAGCAGAGTTGCTTAAAAATTCCACCAGGATTTTTTGAAAAACCAATTATTTCATAAATAGTTGGCGTTTTATCTTTTTCGATTTTATAATTTTCTTTCAGGATTTTTTCAATTTTAGTTCTTGCAGCGACTATATATGAAGCAACACTTTTGTCAGAAACCCCAACTATATTAGCAACTTCATACATGTTTTCGACTCGATGTTCATTTAAGCCATTTAAAAGATCTATTGTCTGTCTTTGACCATCCGTCAAATTTGCGCTACTGAGTATTTTTTTGATTTCATTTTTTATTTCTTCAGGAGTAGGATCTTTTCCGTTTTTTTGAGCTAAGAGCTGCGGAATAATATTAAACTCAGGTACAGTTTTATTAAAAGATTTTAATAATTCACTCAATTCATAAGAATGAATCATCTTTTTTAGCTGTTTAATTTCAAAAGGAGTTTTAATTTCAGAATATTGAGGATCATTAAGCATCTTTTTATATGCATTAATGGCATAAAATAATATCTTATTTTCTGAAATGTTTAATGCTTTAGAAATTTCACCGGGTGATAAATTTGACAGGTATTGCATTTTAATAACTGATAATTCCATATTATCCGGTATATTTCTTTCAATAATATTATTTAATATCCTCAATTTATCATCTTGAAGACATTTTTCTATAGGTGTTTCATTATTTATCAATAATAATTTGCCATAAGTATTTTCTGTATTATTAATTGTTTCATCAATACTTATAGTTCCATTAAGGAAATTTTTTAATTCATTGCAATCTTTTAAACTTAATTTTGTCTCTTTAGCTAA
>JAQVCB010000068.1:8605-14772 GCA_028689995.1 Candidatus Gastranaerophilales bacterium | reverse complement strand
CCTGTAACTTTGACTTCACCGTCAACAGCAAGAGCAGGAGTCATCATAACTCCAAATTCCATAATCTTTTGAATATCGGTAACTTTTTCAATTTCGTATTCAATGGATAGTGAATCAGCTGCTTTTTTGGCAGCTTCAGCCAGATCACTGCATTTTTTACAGCCTGTACCTAAAATCTGAATTTTTTTCATCAGTATTCCCCTAAAAAATTTTATAACAGTTTGAATATTAACATATTATATGATAATATTGCAATATAGTCATATAGTTATGGAAAATCAGAGGTTAAAAAAATGAACAAAGAGTTTTATAAAATGAAAACTGACATAATAAAGGCTTTGGCTAACCCAATAAGACTTATGATTGTGGATTGTCTTTTGAGTGGTGAAAAAAGTGTGTCAGAAATAATTCAAACGACAGGAGAAGAACAGTCTAACATTTCAAAAAGTCTCGGAATCCTGAAAGCACAGGGGCTTATAAAAGATAGGAAAAATGGAATGAATGTTTATTACAGCCTCAAAGTATGTTGTATGGCAGAATTTTTTAGCTGTTTAAATAGAATAATTCAGGATAATTTTAAGTACCAGCAAGAGTTAGTCAATTCATCAATAAAAGGAGAGTAAAGAATGTTTGATATATTTAAGCCGATAGAATGGCTTGCTGACTTTATTGTTTATAATCTTATGCACCTTACTGCCAAAACAAATTTGGCTACCAGTCTTCATTTTTTTATATATGACACTATAAAGATTTTTATACTGCTTCTTGCAATCAGTTTTGTTGTAGGTTTTATCAAAAGTTTCTTTACTCCTGAAAATACAAGAAAATATTTAACAGGAAAACACACCGGGGTTGGTAATATTCTGGCTGCCATGCTTGGAATTGTAACTCCATTTTGTTCCTGTTCTGCTTGTCCTTTGTTTATCGGCTTTGTAGAAGCGGGCATTCCTCTTGGTGTAACTTTTTCATACTTAATTGCAGCACCTATGATAAATGAAGTTGCAGTTATACTTCTTTGGGGATTGTTTGGAATAAAAGTAACCGGAATTTATATTCTGTCAGGACTTATTATTGCAGTTTTTGGCGGTATGATTATCGGTTTATTTAATCTTGAAAGATATATTGAGCCGTTTGTATTTCAGACAAAAGTTAAATCCTGTTGTGCTTCCGGAAATAATGTAACATTTAAAGACCGTATCCAGGAAGCAAAAGAAAGTGCGTGGAGCATATTTAAAAAGACATGGCCTTATATAGTGGCAGGTGTTGGTATTGGTGCCTTTATTCATGGATATGTTCCAACAGGACTTCTTGTTAAATACGCAGGAATAAATAATCCATTTGCTGTTCCGCTGGCTGTTTTATTGGGTGTTCCACTTTATGCCAATGTAGCTGGAGTATTACCGATTACAGAAGTTCTTGTCAAACAGGGTTTGCCGATTGGAACGGTTCTTGCATTTACAATGGCTGTAACAGCTATTTCTTTACCCGAGATGCTAATATTAAAACGAGTATTAAAATTACCTCTGTTGGGTATATTTATTGCAATTCTGACTAGCGCAATAATATTCACAGGATATTTATTTAACTTTATTCTGTAGAAAATCTGAATTAGTGATTAATTTTTTATTAAAATGAAAAAAGTGTCATGCTGAATTTATTTCAGCATCTAAAAAATTACAGATCCTGAAATAAATTCAGGATGACACATATATTAGTAATTCAAGTTAGGAAGTTACCTATGAATAATATAAAATTCAAATTATTCGCTTTATTAATCGCTTTATCCTTATTCACGAATATTTGTTATGCACAGCAAGGTAAAACAAATAACACGCCTGACTGGTTTTATCCTAAATGGGCAGCTAAAACAAAATATAACTGTCCCGTGACTGTTCTTGATACAGATAGTGGGCTTGGCAGGTATTCTTTGCAAACAAAGCAATTAGGACTAAAAGACCTTGCCAGAATACACGGCCATCTTTGTGACGGCATGGTAATAGCATATATTGAAATTAAGGCTGCTCTTGAAAAACTTTTTCCTGATGGAGTAATAGATAGAACTGATATAAGAATTGTTTCCAAAAATGGTCCTTGCTGGGTTGATACTGCCTCAATGATGACAGGAGCCAGAATTAATTTTAAAACGTTGAGTATCGATAAATCCATTGGGGACGGTTTTATTGTTCAAAGAATATCTACAGGCGAGGCTTATGATGTTCATTTAAAGACCGGAATATTCCCTGAAAAACAAACTGCTCTTGAAGCTAAAATACGAAAGTTAAGAGCTGAGGACAAACCTGTTTCAACAAATGATATCAACGAAGTTGAAAAGATGGCGAATGAATTAAGTCAATGTCTACTAAATACTTCACCATCTGAAATTCTCAATATTCTTCCATTAAAAAATTATAATTTCGTTCCAACATTTTCTCCCGGAAAAAGGGGAGATATTATTAATAAAAATATGCCAAGATAACCTGTTGACTTTATTTTTTAATTTTATCAAAAAATGCTTTAGCTGACTTCTCGGGATTATCTGCATTAATAATTGCTCTGACAACGGCGATTCCTTTTGCTCCAGCTTCAATAACTTGATCAACATTTTCCAGGTCTATTCCGCCAATTGCAAACCATGGAATATCAATATTTTCTGCCGCCCAGTTTACATATTCAAGACCTACAGCCTGTCTGCCGGGTTTTGTCGGGGTTGTAAATACCGGTCCTACTCCGATATAATCAGCGCCTGATTCAACAGCTTTTTGTGCCTGTTCGGGAGAATGAGTGGAAATTCCAACAATGGCATCATTTCCCAGTAAATGTCTTGCAGAACTAATATCTATGTCATCCTGACCAAGATGTACTCCGTCAGCACCGACAATGTGAGCAATATCAACCCTGTCATTAATTATAAAAATCGCATCATATAATGCACAAAGTTCTTTAATTTTTCTTCCTAACTGTATAAACTCCTGTGCAGTTGTGTTTTTTTCCCTAAGCTGTACTATTTGAACGCCGCCTTTTAAAGCTGCCGCCACAGCGTCCAAAAATTCGTCTATTGATTCAAATTTTGATCTGTCTGTTACAAGATAAAGTTTTTTATCCTGTATGCGTTTAATTTTTAATTTTTTAGATAATTCTTCGAACATATTTTTTTCCAACGTATATGAGTCGTAACGGCTTTTTTCAAAAACTGCTGTATCTAAACCTTCAAGAGAGCTGTATTCGGCAAGAACTCTCAATGATTGCTGTAATCTTTTAAAATTGGCTCTGTATATGCCTATTATATCAGCTTTTGTACTTGGATTTGTGATATCAACTCCAACATCACCTTCTGTATCTCTTGATTTCAAAAGGTCTTTATACCTGATGTTAACAGTTTTAAAAAGGTCATGTCTGATATTTTTCAGTGAAGCTGAAAATTTTTTGTCATCCAGATAAAACCTTGATATTTCTTCAAGCACTCTAAGCGCTTCTGTTGCCCTGTTTAAGTTTACATCAATGATTCTGTTCAAATTTACCTCTACAAGTTTTCATGATCCAGTTACATACAAGCCCACCTTGTGATCCAAGCTGTGCTTGTATTCACCTTTCTAATTTCGATCAAGTAAAAATCCTAATTTTTTATAAAAATTGAATTTTTACTTGATCTCATAATTATACCCGAATTGTTTGCCTAAGTGATTATAACACGAAGATTAGACATAAATTATTATTAGAAGGTAAGTTCATGGGAGGCAGATATTGATTGAAGCACAATTTAAAACAAATATACAAAAATTTGGAACAGACCGAACTGGTTGAAAAATGTCAGCAGGAAGATCGTATTGCCCTTGAAGAACTAATCAAAAGAAATGAAAGAAATATTTATAGTACCCTGTATCATTTGGATCCAAACAGGACAGATATAGCTGATCTGGCACAGGAAGTCCTTTTCAGGATGGCAAAATCGGTTAAAAATCTGAGAAATCCTGCAACTTTTAAATTCTGGCTTAAGCAAATTATTACTAACCTTTTTTACGATGAATTAAGAAGAAAGACAAGAAGGCTTGCCACAATTTCAATGGATGCTCCGTATATGGACAGCGAAACTGAAATAACAGCTGCAAGGGAAATACCTGATATAGCTAAAATTCCTGAAGAAAGAACACTGGGAGGTGAACTTGACAAACACATTAAAGAAGCTATAGAAACTTTGCCGGAACAGTTTCGATTAGTTATCGTCTTACGAGAATTACAAGGACTTAGTTACGATGAAATAGCCGAAATAACAGGATCCAATATTGGAACAGTCAAATCAAGACTTGCAAGGGCCAGAGCAAAATTGCAGGAACAAATTAAACCATATTTGGAAAAATAAAAACACGTTTTTTGTTGATATTTGAAATAGGAGATTAGAAAATGGAGAGCGATCTATCCTGTGAAAAAATCAAAATGCTGCTTTCAGCTTACTTTGATGATGAGCTTTCTGAAGAAGAGTCTAATATTGTGAAAAATCACCTTTATAATTGTCCGGAATGTTTAAATGACCTGAATAACATAAAAAATGTTTCAAATTATCTCCAAAATTTCAGCGAAAAAATATTTCCTCCCATTAATGATATAGCATTGAAAGTAATTAATAGAATATATAACGAAAAAAAATTAACCTGTAATGAAGTTTTAGAAGAAGTCTCTGCCTATCATGACGGTGAACTTGCTCTAAAACTTCATTATTTAGTGGGTGATCATTTAAAAAAATGCAAATGCTGTCGTTCTGAATACGAAAATTTAAAATTGATCAGTAAACTTGTTAAATCAGCGTATGCCCAAGATAGTGAGACATTAAAACTTAATAGGACAACAGATTTATAACTTTTACATGTATTACTTGTAAGATATTGCTTATACTCTTTTAAATTCATTTACAATCTGAGACCGCTGCATAACTAAAATTTTTGTTAAAAAGTTAAAATTTACGTTCGACCCTTGTAAAAGCAAGCGAAGCGGGAACGTTAAAAGTGAAACGATGAGTTTTACTTTTAACTCATTCAGAACTTTGCCCGGTCATAGTGGCTGTAGACTGGATAAAAAAAAAGACATTTTGGTAGTTATGCATCAGTCTTAATCTATAACTATATCAATCCTTTTCGTCTAAGATCAAGTTCAAACAAAATTCCAAGTTTGTGTATTTTATCAGTTATATGCCTGTCAATATCGATGAACTCAAAACCTAAAACATAATTTTTTTTCACTGTATCATAATGTAGATGTATAAAGTTTGCTTTTAAATCTGCATTAATATCTTTATATTGAAATTTAATTCTATAATCTTTATTATGTGGAACGGTATATTTTGATGAGATTGAAATACCTGTTCCTGATATATCAAAACTTTCACCATTTATTTCTTCAACAACTCTATTTTCTGACATTACACAAATCTTCAAAGGAAATTTCATTTCCCATCGTTTAAAGTCACGCCTTTGAATCTTTTCAAGCATTTCCGGCATGCTAGCCCATAACCCGTCAATGTCTCCTGTTTGTATATCCAGAACTACAACTTTTCCTGAAAAAGCACAAGCATTTGTTAAAACAGTAATTTCAAGAATATCTTCTACATGTACAGGAACACGAATGCCTAATTTGGTAGGAAGATCAATAAAAATAGCATTATCATCAATATCTTTTACATAAGAAGGATAATTTTCATCATCCTCCTCATCAGTAAATAATCTTATAATACTTAACTTCTGACCTATTTGAAAATATTCTTCAATTTCATTATCAATAATATCGGAATCTTCTATTTGCATATACAAATTTCTCTCTCAAATCACTAATATATTATATATTGAGACTTATATAATTTACAATATAAAATAATAATTTTAAAATTATTATTTTAAGTTTCAGATTTAATAATATGAGTTTGTTTATCTAAATAAATCCCTTTGATAGTTTAGTTTTTAGAAGATGTATGTGTTGGAAAAGATGTTGTAGCACCAAACTCTTCAGCAACTGAAGATGAAAAAGGATAAACTGTTGATGAACCAACAATTTTAATTTGATCTCTTGCACTTAAAGTTGTAACTAAAAGTGTACTTGCTATTAAAGCCATAGATGTTTTTTTGAAACTCATTTTACTTCCTAATAATTTGATATTTGGAAGTTTAGTTTCGCTTGGTTAC
>JAQVCB010000068.1:0-8595 GCA_028689995.1 Candidatus Gastranaerophilales bacterium | reverse complement strand
AAGTTCCGATTTAGCTCTTTAGCTCTTGCTAACGTATATCATTTTTCTCGAATCTTCCGTAACCTGTTTATGCAAATTTTTTAGTCAAAAAATTTTTTTTAGCGACAGTAAGACTATTTATTAAAATCCCAATAAACCAAAAATCCATCAGCTTATTATCAAATTGCTTATTTTTTTTCAAGTACGAAACTAATAAATAAAATCTAAGCCAAAAATTATATGGAAAATATTCAACTAAAATAAAAAACATGTATGAATATAGATTCTTAAAGCATTGAAGATTTAAATCCTTGAATTTATCAGTTAATTCAAGATTATTAAAAAAATTATCCAGTATATAATTTGATTCTTTTAAATATTCAATAAAATATTTCTGATTATTTTGCCTGATATTATATTCTTCTTCACTTGAAATATATACAGGATCAAATATTTGACATATTTCACCTTCATAGTTATTGAAAAGCCTGATAATAAAATCCCATACATAAGTAGTTTTCAATAATGGGTTAAATTCTATGTTTTTAAAAACTTCTTTTTTAATCATAAAAGAAGATACAGATAAATTTATGGCTCCTGACAGCACTGCCTTTATGTTATTTTCGGGTAAATTAACATTTTTTTGGGTAAAATATTCATAATTTTGATTCTGTTTTATCTGATAATCAAAATCTGTATCAATACCAAATGCATAACAGGCGATAAGACTCTTATTTCTTTGAAATTCTTCATATCTTAGTTTTAATGCATCATATAAAAGGAGATCATTTGGACCTAAGAAACATATATAATCAGAATTGGACTGCTTTATACCTATATTTAACAGTTGCGATGTATTATATTCATTATTTAGTTTAATAATGCTGATTTTATTGTTAAATGGAATATTAATATCTTCATCCGTAACAATTAACAGATGAAAATCCTGAAAATTCTGATTTAATACAGAATACACTACTTTTTTTATATCTGCGTCAGAATTTTTAAAAGGGATTATAACTGAAATTTTAGCCATTTAAATAGCTTAAATCTCAGGATTTTATATTCCAATTACCCGATATTATATTTATTTTGACTATCTGACTCATTTGATTCAAAGGAACGGAGAATCTCATTATTTGAAGATTAAAAATCATAAAATTCTTCAATCTTTACCCTTAAAATGATACCTGAACTTTTATGAATCAAAGCACTAGTCAATTTCATAAGTATGGTGTCACTTATAAGATAATAATGTAAAATTTTATTATGTATAATAATTTACATATTTTTTTAGTATCATTATTAAATGAATAAACAATCTGTATTGGTGAGAAGTAAGATGAAAAAGAAATTAAACATATTAATAGCATCATCAGAAGTTGTTCCTTTTGCAAAAACAGGTGGGCTTGCTGACGTAGTAGGTGCACTTCCAAAAGAACTGCAAAAAATGGAACATGACATAAAAATTGTTATGCCCAGATATTATAATATAAGTAAAGAAAAATGGAATTTAAAGCCTATTGGTGGCCCTTTAGGTACACCAATGGGAACTCTTGGTGAAGTCTGGTGCGGAGTCCTTGAAGGAAAACTTCCCGGTACCGATATTTCGGTTTATTTTATTGAACAGGAACAATATTTCGGACGCAAAGGTATTTATAATGAAGAAAACGGAGAAGGCTTCCTTGATAATGATAACCGCTTCACATTTTTCTCAAAGGCATGCCTTCAGCTTTGCAAAATGTTAAATTTTAAACCTGATTTAGTCCATGTGAATGACTGGCAGACAGCAGCTATTCCTGTATTTTTAAACACAACATATAAAAATGATCCTCTTTTAAAAGATGCGGCTACTCTTTTAACTATCCATAACATGCAGCATCAGGGAAACTTTTATCCAGGATTAATGGAGGTTCTGGATATAGGCTGGGAGCATTTTAATTTCCTTGAGCTTGAATGTAATGACGAGGTAAATCTTTTAAAAGGCGCAATATATAATTCAACTCTGATAAATACTGTCAGCAAAGGTTATGCAAGAGAAATTCAAACTCCTGAATACGGATGGGGACTTGAAGATGTAATAAAAGAAAGATCAAATGACCTTTTTGGGATTGTCAACGGTATAGACTATGATGAATGGAATCCAGAATCAGATAAATTTATATCTGCCAATTATTCGGTGAAAGATCTTTCAGGAAAAGCTGAATGTAAAAAAGATCTTCAGAAATTATTCGGTCTTCCTGAAAAACCGGATGTCCCAATAGTAGGAATTGTTAGCAGACTGGCAAGACAAAAAGGTATAGATATAATTGCAGAAGCTATTTATGGTCTTCTGGATTATGATATCCAAATAGTAATACTTGGAACAGGTGAAGTATGGTCACATTTTTACTTTGGCGAAGCAGCCGGAAAATTTCCAGATAAAATTGGCTGTCATATAGGTTATGATAATGCTTTAGCTCATAAGATTGAAGCAGGTGCTGACTTTTTCCTCATGCCGTCCAGATTTGAACCATGCGGGCTTAATCAATTATACAGCCTTAGATATGGAACAATACCGATAGTTAGGGCTACAGGTGGACTTGAAGATACGATAGAAAATTATAATGAAGCAACGGGCGAAGGTACAGGATTCAAGTTTTATGATTTAAACGCAAAAGCACTGTATAATTCAATAGGTTGGGCTCTTTATACTTATTACAATAAAAAAGATGCCATGCAAAAACTCATCAAACAGGCTATGACAAAGAGATTTACTTGGGAAAATTCAGCTAAAGAATACGAAAACCTTTACTATCAGGCAGTTAAAAAACGTATCGGTGAAGAAAGATTTAAATCTTTCGAACTTCCTAAAAAAACTATAAAGAAAGTGTCTTCCAAGTCCATAAAAGAAGATATTCTTGAGCCGGCATATTAAAAAATTCAGCAAGGGTTTAAACCCTTGCTGAATTTGTAAAATTATTGAATGTTTTAATTAAAACTTTTAAACATTTCAGTTATCATTTCGCTGTAACGCTCTACAATAACTGAACGTTTGATTTTGAAAGATTGCGTTAAAAGACCATTATCAACAGAAAATTGTTCTGATACAAGTCTTATGGTTGATATAAGTTCATAAGGTCTATAATTAGAACGATTTTTTATATGCTGATTAAGTTCTTTCTGCATAAAATCAGTTACTTTTTTATTATTTAAATCTGATAAATTAAAGCCTAATTCAACTGAGTGTTTTTCAAGAGCATCAATGTCAGGAACAACAACTGCTCCGAGTGAACGCTGATCCTGTCCGGTTAACATAATTTGTTTAACATACGGGCTTTGTAAACAGGCATCTTCTACAGGCTGAGGTTCAACTTTTTCGCCATTGGAAAGGACGATGAGGTCCTTTATTCTGCCGGTTAAAGTTAAATCATCTCTGTCTGTTAGCCATCCAATATCTCCCGTATTGAACCACCCCTGAGAATCAATAACACTTGCAGTAGCTTCAGGATTTTTATAATATCCCTGCATTACTTGTGGCCCACTTACAAATACGACACCTTTTTGTCCTATTGGAAGGGTATTAAAAGTCTCTGGATCTACAACTTTTATTTGTGTAAATGGTAATGGTCTTCCGACACTTCCTTTTAAGTTAAAGTTCGGATTACATACAGTCAAAACGGGAGAAGTTTCTGTTAATCCATAGCCAACTAGAATTTCAATTCCTATAATTTCATAAAAATCTTCCAAATGTCCGGCTAATGCGCCACCGCCACAGATTCCTTTAATAAAATCACTCCCTAATACCTTGCGTAAATTCCCATAAACAAAAATACTACTTAATTTATGGATAGGTAACAAAATACCAGCTTTTATAAAAGCTATAATTCTTTCTTTTATAGGAGGATTCAAATTTACAATATTCAAATTTTCATACGTTCTTTTTGCTATTGCATAATTTTTGCTGATATTGAAAAGAGTTTTTATTAATTTTTGTTTTGATGCAGATTTTTTATTCAGTTCCTGCTGTACTCCAATATATATAGCCTCCCATAACCTTGGAACAGCTACCATAAAATTTGGTTTATAGGTTAAAAAATCCTGCTTAAAATTCCGAAGATTTGTATATATTACAGTTGTTCCAACTGAGAAAAGGTAATAACAGCATGATCTTTCGTAAGCATGCCATACAGGCAGAATACTTAAAGTTATACCTTTCGGTTTTATTTCTATAAAATTTCCAAAGTGATTAATTTGATGCAAAAGATTTCCATGACTAAGCATAGCACCTTTTGGTTCTCCTGTAGTACCTGAAGTGTAGATAATGGTTGCAATATCATTTATTAAAATATTTACAGGTTTTAAAGCATGTTTTTTGCCAAATAATATTACATCATCGAAAGAATAAATATTATCTCCGCTGGTTTTACCCCATAAAGTAATTATAAATTTAAGATTAAGTTCTTTTAAATATGGCAACAGTTTTTGATATATTTCAGGTGTTTCAACAATCAATGCTGTGCTATCACTATGTTTTAAAATATATATAAGTTCTTCTATTGGAGCGCTTGAGCTTCTAACTGCATTTATACCACCGGCTTTCATTATTCCCTGATCAGCAATTAGCCATCTGGAACTATTTTCAGAAAATATTGAAACTTTTTCTCCTTGTTTTAGCTCAAGATATTGAAGACCTGACGCAAATTTTTTAATTTCTTCTGCTAATTCTGCATATGTAAAGTCACAGGAAGAATCATGATAAGGATCTTTCGTGGCTGTAATATTGGGATAAATTTTTGCAAGACAATCCCACATTTCTGGCATTGACTGCCAATTTTCAGGTGATACAGGTCCATTTAAATTTTTCGTAACGGAATTTTCTTCAAGACTGGCAATATTACCAGTCAACTTGCTATCAGTTGAATTAATAACCATAAATGTAAACCTTCTCCAGCTATAATAACAAAATAAACTTAACCTAATCCATATTAACATTCATTGTTTATCAATGTAAAAAATATTTTTATTATTTTAAAATATATTTTAACAATATTTTAAAAATTATATGAAGTTTTAATTAAAATATAACTAAATTTAACTACAAAATAGCAATATTTTGTTTATTTCGTTTTTATATATTTATTGAAATTATGTAAAAGCCTGTCTTGTTATAAACAGTAAAATCTAATTATAACCGTAAAAGACTCATGCGAAGCAGAAATGCTGGCTTTACCAAACTCATTCTAAATATAAAAGGTTTAATAAATGACAGGACTAATTATTCGAAATTTATCAAATCGACTACAAATTGTTAATTTTAGAAATAAGCTACAGGCAGAACCTAAAATTTCCAGTACTACAGAAGAAACAGATGTTAATTTTAGAGCACGGCATTTTGGTCTAATTAATATCCATTCAAATAAAACGACTGCTAATATATCTTTTAGTGGCATTAACGTATTGACATGTGTTCATCCCAAAGAATTAAAAGTAATCAGGACAATTATGGCACGTTGTCATTATATGGAAGATGTCAAACATATGATAAATTCTGACAAATTTAAAGTAACTCCATACAAAAATGTTATAGTACTCGATGATTTTTATTCTTTGGAATCCTCAGGAAAAGATATGTATGGTTTATGTGCAGAATTATCTTTTAAGGTTGCTAAAGAATTAGAAAAACAATTTGGCAGCAAATATAAATATCTTGTTATATCGGGTTCTCACAAGGTTTATTCAAGGCATCATTACTGCGTAGCAGTATGCAAAAACAGTTCTAAAAACAGCTTTAATTGTATTGGTTCACTTCCAGATGATGCTCTTATTATTGATCCTTCATTTGGGCTTTTGGGGTTAAAAAAAGATACTATATTCAGAGATCATGTTTTTAATAAATTAGAAGATCGTCAACATTCAACTAAATCAAATATATGTTTCCTTCGTTATGACGAAAGGGATGCCACTTTATTGGGAAAAGTTCAGCTTTTAGCACCCGGGTTATTTAAGGAGATAAAATCTTTGGACAAAAATACGCTGATAAGATTTCTATTTTCTGAACCCTATGGATCAAAACCTGCAAAATTATATTTATGTACACATTCTCCTGATGGAATATCATATCTTGATGACTCAACATTAAAAAAATGTTTATCAGAAGATGATCTTCTGAAGAAATGGATAGATAAAACTGAAAAAACAATGCAGCAACCTATAGATGATATTTTTTCAGCATTTTAAGTATAATCAGTTTACAATTTGAATCAGAATTCACCCTTGAATATATTTATAAAAAATATAATAATAATATTGACTATGTAGATTTTTTTAATATTTCTTAAAAATTGCATTAATAAACAAGTAATAATATAATTTATATGCTAGAATAATAATAATTCTAAATAATACTAGAAAGGAGGGAAAGGTAAGGGGTAGTTATTCAAGTCTTTATATATTGTTCTGTATCAATTAGTTTCTGCTTTCATATTAAAAAATTTTTTTATTAAGTTTTAAAAATTAAAATATTTTTTATAGTCAAAGGTTTTGTTTGGCTATTAAGTGTTTTAAAATCAAAAATTGGCTGAAGTTTGTATATAAAAAAGTATGATTTTATTAATATACATCTGTTTTGTAAGCTGGTTTTTGAAGACTTTAAATTTTTTAATCACTTACTATTTTCTTATTAACTAAAAGGGGTATGCGTTTATGGGCTATAATTCATTTAACAGGATTTTATCTCCTCTTATAACCAAAAAGTTATATAACTATGAATTGTATTCTTATATTAAAGACAAAGAATTAACACGAAATTTCAAAACAGAAGATATTCTTGAAAATAATGATAAAAAGACAGTATTAGAATGAAATATTTTTTTAATTAAGTACAAAAAAATCCGGCTTTTGGCCGGATTTTTTTGTACTTAACCATTTTTTATTAAAAATAAAAATATCTGTTTTGCTATCTGGTATTGAATTTGCGCTTTTAATCGTGCTGGGATCTCAACAAGGATCTATATTAGTAGGGGTTGAGTTTTAAATTTAAATACATAATAATTTACCTTTAGTTAAAAACGTTACACTCTTTAAAAAGAATTGAGGTAAGAAAGAAATGAAAAAAGTTTTAGTTACTCTTAGTTTATTAGGATTTATGTCTCAGCCGGTTTTAGCTGAAAATTCAACTCTTTGTCCAGCTCCATGTCCAACTGGCGGTGCTGCTAGTGTCACTACCATAGGACCGACTGTCCAACAGGTTACAATACCAAAAAAACGTTGGTGGCAACGTAAACGTACAGGCTACATTCCGGTTTGTCCTTGCGCAACAGGTGGTGCAGCGGCAATATGCCCATTACCTGTTCCTGCTAAACCTACTATACCTTGTGTACCTTGTGATCCATGCGCAACTGGTGGTGCAGCTTCGATAGGACAATCGATAGAACCAGTATTAGTTCCAAAAAAACATTTCTGGGAAAAAGACAAAATGGAAATGATGCAAATTAATTCATCAGTTTCTTGTCCGGTTCCAACAGGTGCTGCAGCTCCATGCCCAGCTCCATGCCCAGCTCCTTGCCCAAAACCATGCCCAGCACCATGTCCAACGACAGTAACTGTACCTTGTCCGGTACCATGCCCAACCCCATGCCCAGCTCCTTGCCCAAAACCATGCCCAGCACCATGCCCAACAGGTTCAGCTGTTCCGGTAATTATACCTTGCCCGGAACCATGTCCAAGTATTGCTCCATGTCCAACTCCATGCCCAACAGGTGGTGCTTCCGAACTTACCGCACCACAAAGAGAAATGATTAAAGAAAAACTAAAAGAAAAAGTTCCTGCTAAAAAAGCCGTAAAAACAGGTGGTGCAGCACCAACAAGAGGATACTGGTAGTAAATAATAGGAGTAAGTTATTAAAAATTCTCAAAATTAGGCATGGAATAACGATATCTTTATTTTAAAACCAAGATGGAGCTATTATATAGCTCCATCTTGGTTTTATGATTTTAGATCAATGTTAATACTTTTTATTACTGAATGTTTTTAACAAACTTGATAAATTAAGAAATAGATAGATTAAAACAAAATGTTGTGCCTTTTCCTTCCTTTGTTTCAAACCATATCGTTCCTTTATGAGCATCTATAATTTGTTTTGAGAGATATAATCCAAGTCCAGTACCAATTTTTCTTTTTTCTGTAGGATATCTTCTAAATATTTTTGATCGTTCTTCTTCAGGAATTCCTTCACCGTTATCACTGACTGATACTTGAACTTTACCATTAATTCTTTTTACTTCTACTTTAATACTGGTACCTTTTTTATTGTGTTTTATAGCATTACTTATCAAATTGGTGATTACCCGAATTATTTCACTCTTATCAACCATAACCGCAGGGATATTTTCTTGAATATTGGTAATAATCTCTGATTCCTGATCTTTAGCCAGTGATTTCATATGATGTACAGAATCATTTATCATATCATTTACATTGGCAGATTCAATTTTTAACTCGAATTTTCCTGATTCATAGTGATAAACAGACAGAATATTATTTACTATTCTAAGTAATTCCTCATTAGTTCTATAAATATCCTGAAGAAATTCAGAGAAACTCTCCAATGATGTACCGAATTTTTTTGACAGTAT
>JAQVCB010000180.1 GCA_028689995.1 Candidatus Gastranaerophilales bacterium | reverse complement strand
AGAGATTTAAGCAACTCTACCAGTGTTTTTATATCAAGCAAAAAAAACTTTTTAAGATTTTTTATCATATTTGCCGGATTTAATTTATCAAACTTAGGCTTCAATGGTTGAAGAGTAAAAAGAAAACCTATTTGAAAATAATTAAGAGCAACTCCGCATATTAACAATATGATAAGTATAGGCATAAGTATTGAGAACATAACAGAAATATAGGGTGAGAAAAAACCAAAAAAGTTTTCCCTTGTTATAAGAGAAGGATCAAGATTTGTTAAAGTAGCAACGGTAGTTTGTTTTAGCTGTTGCATAATACTGGACGAAAATAGATATAATAAGTACAAACCAATGCTCAACATTACAGCAGAGTTTAGATCTGGACTTTTAGCAATTTGTCCTTTATTTCTTGCTTGATTCTTACGCTTGGGTGTGGCCTTTTCTGTTCTTTCGTCTGCCATTTATCCTTCCATTAGCTAAATATAGCACTTATATTTTCTAGTAACATCTTAATCATCCCAGATAAATACCCTGCAGTTGTTGTAATAAATAGACTCATCAAAATAAGTCCCAAATATATCTTTAAAGGTAAACCTACCATAAAGATATTCATTTGCGGCATCATTTTTGAAATAAACGCAAGTGCGATATCAATTATAAATAATAAACCAAATATCGGCATTATTATTGAAAATGCAATACTAAATAATTGACCTGTAAAATATAGTAATTTTTGGACAATTTCAGCAGTAAACTCAAAATTAAGACCAATGGGAATCGAATGATAGCTGCTATATACACTTGAAAACAGCCATTGATGACCATTCAAAAAGATAAAGATTGTACTGGCAGTAAATAGATAAAATTGTCCGACAATTGGTACATTTTGTTTTGTAACAGGATCAAGCGCATTTGCAACTGCCAACCCCATCTGCATACTCAAAAGCTGTCCGCCGATCTGAATTCCAATAAATATAAGATTAGCCGAAAATCCTATAAGAGTACCGACGATTAATTCCTTGAATATGAGAATTGACATTGAAATTATATCGGTAGGTATCTGAAATTGAGAAACTTGCAAAATTGATGGATACATTATAAATCCAACAAGAGCTGCAAAACTTCCTTTTACCATCATAGGGATTGGAAAAGTGGAAAAGAGAGGAGCAGTTATAATCATACCGATTATACGTGAAACAACCAGCAAAAAAACAATTATGCTTTGTCCTGAAAATAAAACTGATAAATCCTGATTCATTAATTTTTGACCTTAAATTAAATAATAGCCACTTTTAATGATTGATAT
This sequence comes from Candidatus Gastranaerophilales bacterium, assembly GCA_028689995.1. Lineage (GTDB taxonomy): Bacteria > Cyanobacteriota > Vampirovibrionia > Gastranaerophilales > UBA9579 > JAQVCB01. The sequence goes on along the minus strand of JAQVCB010000180.1, from coordinate 1,928 downwards.
TTGCAATGTATACAAACAGTTCATTAACGTGATTTATATATACCTCAAGCATCCATGGAGAAAGAATAATAATGGCAATTATACCGGCTAATATTTTTGGAACGAAGGTTAAAGTTGCTTCCTGTATCTGAGTTACTGATTGAAATATACTGATTACAAGTCCCACAACCATACAAACGATGAGCACAGGTGCGGCAAGTTCGATTATTATCATCAGTGTTTTTTGTAAAATAGTTAGAAAAACTAGTTGTGACATATTAAACTCCAAATTTCACAGTAAACTAAACGAAAGATCCGGTATAAATTATCGGAATCCCATGATAAGCGACTGTGCAATTAAATGCCAGCCATCAATCAATACAAAAAGTATTATCTTAAACGGCATAGAAATCATAACCGGCGGCAGGAATAACATACCCATCGATACTAGAATACTTGATACTACAATATCGATGATCAAAAAAGGTATAAAAATCATAAATCCTATTTTAAAGGCGGTCTTGAGTTCACTAATAATAAATGAGGGAAGCAAAACATAAGTAGGAATGTCTGCTGTTACCCTGGGCTTTTTAATTTTTGATAATTGGACAAACAGTGCCAAATCACTCTCGTCAGTTTGTTTAAACATAAATTTCCTCAGAGGTTCCAAACCTTTTTTCAAGGCAACTTGCTGCGTTATCTTATTATTCATATAAGGCTGGAAAGACTGAGTATTTATTTCATTAAATGTAGGTGCCATAACAAAAAAAGTAAGAATCATTGCAAGTCCAACAATAACTTGTGATGGCGGAAGCGAAGCTGTACCCATAGCTTGTCTTGTGAGAGACAAAACAATTACTATACGTATAAATGCTGTCGCCATGACAAAAATACTGGGAGCCAATGTTAATACTGTCATCCAGATTAAAATTTGAAGTCCTTTGCTAAACTCCTGCGGACTATTTGCTGAACTCATACTAATATTTAAAGAAGGCATACTGACCTGTGCATTAACGGCAATGTTGCTCAATATTATTAAAATTGAGGAAATTAATATCCCTAATTTAAATTTTTTCACACCCAACTTATTCATTTATCCATCTCCCTCAAGATTTAAAAGTTTTATAACTTTATTATCATGATTTTACTGACTTTCTTTCATCATCCACAGGATTTATTTTATCCACTTGGTTATTAACCAAGTGATCAATATATAGATAATTTTTTAAATTATCTATATTAAACTGCGGATCATCTTCCCATTCATCTTTTAATGCAGAAAAATTATCCAAATTTATATTAAACTCACACAAATCAGCTGCATATTTATCAATTTTATTTATTTCTGTGAAGTTATAACTTTCTTTTAACTTCACAGCCATTGAAACCAGTTTATCTTTAGTAGCATTAAAGTTACGATTTGATGCAAACAAAATTATATTTGTTAAATCTGAAAGCTCATGCTTAAAACCCAAAGTTTTTTTATAAAACTCATAATTACCATAAATTGTTGGAAAAATCAGAACATCATCATAAACAGCTTTATAAGTTTTCAAAACAGAATTGAATACAAGATTATTATCATGCCTGAAATCAGGCGAACCAAATAAATTTGAAGCAAGTATTCCGTCAGGATTTAGTCTTTCCCTCACTTCATACAAAAATTCCTCTGTCATAAATCTATAAAATAAACCTTCATGAGAGGCTAAGTCCATAATTATCAAGTCATATTTACTTTTTGAATTTCTGACAAATACTCTTGCATCCTGAATATTGATATTTATATGATCATTTTGCTCAAAATCAAAATATTTTTGCGCAACTTCAATGACATCAGGATCAATTTCCACAATATCAATATTTTTCAAGTGAGGCAAAAGCTTTATAAAACTGCTGATAAAATAACCTGAGCCCATTCCGAGTACTAATATACTTTTAATATTAGTTTT
>JAQVCB010000179.1 GCA_028689995.1 Candidatus Gastranaerophilales bacterium | reverse complement strand
TGAAGAGTTTTACACAAAAAAGCGAAATTATTAAGAATAACGATAATTTAGCCTCATTTTATTTATATATGAAAACTCAATTAAAAAAATGTGATTCTGTGATATTTGCGGATGAATATATAGTTAAGTTTAAACCTGATGTAACATTAAGAAGTCTTAATAACGGACATTCTGTAGAATTTAACGACAAATTGTTTGTTTTTGGCAATAACTACAAAATTTGGGGCTATGAGAAAGTAGATGAAAACACTTTTTCAATGCAGTTTAACAGCGTAAATGAAAATATCAGAGTCTTTTGGAGAGTGGGGCATGAATAGCATAAATAATCGAAGAGGATTTGTCCTGTTTTTAACTTTTGCTTTTGGTATATTTCTTATTTATTCTGCATTTTCAGTAAGCTTAAATGACTTAGTTGCCCTGTACAGAAAACAAAATTACTGTCTTGATTTGGCAGGAAGAGTTAAACAAATTGAATTTCAAACCGCAAGATAATTTAATATGACAACCTCAGATAATATTAACGACTTTATTTATAAAGGAAAAATTTTAGTTGCTCTGACTCAAATGCTTGAAGACGGTTCAGTGTACGATGAAAATCTTTTATTGTCCCTTTTTCAATCTATAGACGATGATTTTTTGTTGTGTAAAATACTGGAATTAATTGCTTCACAAAAAATTATTAACCTAGTTCAGTTTGCCACAAAATATTTGAGCCACCCAAACCCAAGGGTTAGAGCTAACGCAACAGAAGCGGTCTCATTAGATATAAAATCCTCTCTAAGCAAGGTTTTCGAATTAGCGGAAGATAATAATAATCGTGTGGCAGTAAATGCTATTCTTGCACTTAAAAAGCAACCGACTAAAAAATTACACGAACTTATTAATAATTTGACTTATAAAACCCGATCTGATTACTGTTTTAGTCTTTTATATCTAATTGATCATTTGTCGAATATTAACAGAATAGACCTGCTTAATAAGCTTTTATATACACATAATCCCCATGTGAGAGATTTGGTATATTCTAAGTTGAAAAAACTTGAGAATAATGGCAATCAAAATGCAGTAATAATCAGGAAAAACGTAGATGCCCAAATCTTGTTGCACCAAAACAGAAAGAATTTTTTTAGAAACTCCTTAGATGACATAATGTCATCATTTATTGACAGGTTTCAAGAAACCGATTTTTGCCGGGAAGAAATTACAAGATCGAAAGACCCTTTTGTTGAAAGGGAGGCGATCAAGAAAATTCTGGATAAAGTATCTATTGCGGATATTGCTGATCTTGAAACTCTTGAGAATATCAAATACATAGACTCTGACGCAGAATTCTTAAAGAATCTTTTGAGCGCATCTAAAAGAACTTTTTCTGATACTGATACTTTTAATAAGGTCTTAATAAGAATTGTTGAACAAGAGCTCGCAATACTCGAACAAAGGAAAAATTTTGCAATAACCTGTTCTGTTTACGATTTACTTAAACCTGATATTGAAAATAATGAGATTACGCTTATTCAGCCGGATCTGGCTTATTTAAAAGCAATTGTTTGGTCATATGTTCCCGAAGAGGAATTTTCTGTTTTACCCGGACGAGAATTGTCGGTGATAGATATTTTTACTCTTACTATGAACCTTTATCAAAAACATATTTGGGACTTTACCCTTATTACATTTCATTATATTATAAAAGCACTTGCTTGGATAGGCGCAATTTGTGCTACTTTTTATATTGTTCATGAATATATTTTGCTATTTATTATTCCTGTTATATTAATTTTTGTCACTGCTTTTAAATGTCTAAAGCTTTTTATTGCTTGGCAAATCTCTATTATTTTAATGTTGCAAGATTTTGTACACGGTAGGCAATACAATCATAAGGAAATTTCTGCATCTGTTTCTGAGACCCTGAAAACTGTTTATTATGTTGCTCAAGAAAAATATAAGCGATTGTTTTTATATGGTGTCGGATTCACATTATTAGCCAAAATCCTGGCAATTCCCATCCCGGCTTTAAGCATTGAAACAATAATGTATTCTTTTATGAATTGGCTTGTTAATATTTCGTTTATTGTCTTAACAAGTTGGCAAACATTTAAGTTGCTATTGGTTGAACCAATTGCAGTTATTGCCCCAAAATTCGATGCTTTTAGAACATCATTTGAATTTTTTAATGAGAATAAAACAAAACTCATTATGTTGTTTCTGATAGGGACTTTTTTGAGTAACGCTGTTGCCGCTACTTCGGGCCAGATTATGGATTTTATGCCTTTCGGAAAATATCAAATCATTTTAAAGATTGCTCTTATAATACTGTCTAGTCTTTTCTTGTCTCCCATAATTTTAAGCAATATGACAATATATTGCTTAATCAAGCTTAAGAATTATGATATTAAGAATTGAGCTTTAATTTACTATTTTCTCTTTCGGGTATTATAAACCTTAATATTAATGCTAAAGTCAGACCGGCTAAAAAACCAACAATATGGCAATCAAATGCAACTCCGCCGAGTAATGGGTTATTGTTGTTTGCCTGCAACGCATTTATAAGCAAGTAAAAGCCTAATACAACAAATGCAGGAACATCAATTCGTCTGATAAAAAACCAAATTGGACAGAAAAAACTGGTAATGAGATTTTTTGGGAAAAAAGCCATGTAAGCACCCATGATACCACTTATTGCGCCGCTCGCTCCGACTAAAGGGGTTGTGGATTCGGGATTTAAATATGCATGACCAATCCCGGAAACAGCTCCTACAAATAAATAGAAAATAAGATAGCCAATTTTACCAAGCTTTTCTTCAACATTGTCAGAGAAAATCCAAAAAAACCACATATTTGATAATAAATGCCCCAGATTCCCGTGTAAAAAACAAAATAATAAGGGCATTAACCAAATGATTAAAGAATTAGTCTTCACCTTTAAAAAATTTAATAACTTTATCGAATGGCATTGACCCGATCATACTTCCCCCGGATATAGTTGACGCTATAGAGATGGGGCGGAAGATATATGATATCGCTTATATATCCCCCGCGGCGCATGTCATGAGGGAAGAGGAGTATCGTGGTCTTATGGCTACCGTCAATAACGCTATCCAGCTTGAGGGCGCAGGCGGGGACACTATGATAAAGATAAATAGCGACAAGGTGCTTGAATACTCGGCAGACTTGTCCGGCGCACCGCCGGATATACTCTGGTCGGAGGACGAGGTTAAAGAGAAGAGGGAAGTGCGTAAC
>JAQVCB010000006.1:29524-65762 GCA_028689995.1 Candidatus Gastranaerophilales bacterium | reverse complement strand
TTTGCCAGAAGCTCTACAGGTTGGTAAATTTGCATATCAGCATCAACTTGAGCTAATCCCTGAGATATTCCTATCTTACAGCTTGGGCAACTTGTAGCTACGATATTAGCTTTTGTAGCTATAATATTTTCAGCTTTCTTTTTAGAAACAGCTCTGGATATTACAGGATTAACAACACAGAACGACCCTGATGCCCCACAGCATTTGTCAGATTCCTTCATTTCGACCAAATTTATGCCCGAAATCTTTTTTAACAGTTCTCTTGGTTCAATATAAACATTCTGAAATCTTTTAAGATGGCATGGATCGTGATAAGTAACATCAAGATCAAGTTTGACATTTTCCGGTATATAAAGATCAATCTCTGCAAGGAATTTATTGATATTTACAGCCTTTGATAAAATCTTTTGAGCTTCTTCTTTAAGATCATCGTCCAGAATATCTGTGTAATGATCCCATACAGATCCGCAGGAAGCGCAGTCAGTCAATATAAAATCAACATCATCATCTATGAGAGCAAGATTCTTTTCAGCCTGCTTTTTAAAAGTAACAAAATCCCCCGCACTCCTTGCAGGCATACCGCAGCAAGAAAAATCAGGTATCTGCACCTCAAACCCGTTTTTTTCAAGCACCATTTTAACCGAGTTTTTCACGCTCTGATTGATATAAGTATTAATGCAGCCGGGGAAATAAACAATCTTTTGCTTTGAGGTAGCTTTTGACGGGATTAGCTTTTTATACTGTATATTTTCCTGTATCTGAGAATTAAAGACGTAAGCATATTGTTTTAAAGAATGTATCTTGTTTGCTAGTAGGTTCGTCAGTGTTATTAATTCCGAGTTTCTATATATGGATAAGGCGAATTTTAAAAGGTTTAAATTTAGTTTTGAATCAAAGTTTGAAATAATGAATTTTTTTAAAATACTAATTCCATTGAGATTATAGTTAAGGTTTCTTGCTGAAATAATAATTTCCTCAGCATTTATACCACTCGGACAAAAATCAAAACAAGCCTTGCAGCCGAGGCAGAGGTCAAGATATTTTGAAATATTTTTGCCGAATTTAATTTTACCTGTTAGTATGCCGTTTAATAAAGTAAATTTGCCCCTTGAAACAGCTGTTTCAAGTCCTGTTGCTTCAAATACAGGACATACAGACTGACACAAACCGCATTTTGTGCATTTATAGATATCTTCAGAATAGTCTTTAAGTTGTTTCATCAATCTATAGTTCTTCTTAAATTAATAAAAAATGAAAATCTTCCAGTGTCATGCTTTCAGGATGTTTCAGCATCTATTGATTCAGAGATCCTGAAATAAATTCAGGATGACATGATTGCATCATTTATTTTATACCATTACTGTAAAATATTTTATCGGGATTCAACAGATTTTTCGGGTCAAAAACCTGTTTCAGGGATTTCATCAGTTCGATCGACCTTTCATCAAGAGCATTCTTTAAATATTTTGACTTTGTCATTCCGATTCCATGTTCACCTGAAAGACTTCCGCCAAGCCTTAAAGCTGCATCAAAAAGCTCATCAACTGCTTTTTCAAATCTTTGCACTTCATCTTTATTTCTAAGATCAAGCGAAAAGTTCGGATGAATGTTTCCATCTCCAGCATGACCCATAATACACGCTGTAAGATTATATTTTTCTGAAATTCGTCTTATTTCTCCGACCATTGCAGGAATTTTATCGCGGGGAACTACTGCATCTTCTGTAATTACATTAGGACCCAGTTTTGCAACTGCACCAAATGCTGATCTTCTTGCAAACCAGATATCGTCCGCTTCCTTTTGATCTTTGGAAACCCTGATATCACAGGCGTTAAATCTTTTGCATATATCTTCGATCTGCCCTGCCTGAATTTCAACTGACTCTTTTAATCCATCGACTTCTATAACAAGAGATGCTTCCATATCTGTTCTCAGTCCCGTAGGATAAAATTTTTCAATAGTCTCCATTGTGAATTTATCCATAAGTTCAAGAGTAGCAGGCAAAATTTTTGAGGATATTATTCCCGTTACAGCATTAGCTGCATTGTCGATGGAATCAAAAAAAGCAATGAGAACTTTTTTAGATTCAGGTTTTGGTATTAGTTTTAAAATAGCCTCTGTAACAATGCCAAGAGTACCTTCTGAGCCGACAAAAAGTTGTGTAAGGTTGTATCCTGTGACATTTTTTACTGTTTTCCCGCCTGTATTGATAATTGTGCCGTCAGCAAGTATTATTTCCAGCCCAAGTACATAATCTTTTGTTGTCCCATACTTAAAACAGCGAGGACCGCCTGATGACTGGGCAATGCTTCCTCCTACCGTTGACACTTTCATGTTGGAAGGATCAGGGGGAAAATAAAGCCCTGCTTCTTCAACTTCCTGTTGCAGTTTTTCAACAACAACACCGGGCTGAACTCTGCAAAGAAGATTATTTTTATCAATTTCAAGAATTTGATTCATTCTTGATAGATGCATAATAATCCCGCCCTTGACAGGAATACAGCTGCCGGCAAGGTTAGTTCCGGCTCCTCTTGCAATAACAGGAGTATTATATTTATCTGCAAGTTTCAATACTTCGCTTACCTGTTCTTTAGATAAGGGAAGAACGACTATATCAGGAAGATATAACTTATTTCCCAATGCTGTTGCATCATAAGCATAGCAATACCTATCTTCATAAGCCGTTAAAACATTATCATTACCTAATATTGATCTTAAATTTCTTACTAAGTTTTCCATTTTATCTGTCTTTATGAGTCAAAATGATACAGCCTCATTATAAACCAATTTGATTTAATCTGCCTTGATAAATCTTTGCACAGGGAAACAGGGATTTTTTATTAATTTGACTCTTTTGTGGGGGTAAAAATTACTATTTACTGGCATAAAAAATTTTAAGCAGAATGTTAAAGTGTCTGTATAAATTATAATATGCGTGTGATTAAATCGTGGGGGGAATGATTATGGCACATACAATTTCAAAACAAATATTCTGCGAAGAAGAACATAAATATGTAGAATGCGAAGTTATGGTGCTAGACAGCGAAGAAATGGTACCCGGAACTGACAGGAGAGAAATAGTTCTATACTGTACAAGCTGCGGCACTCCATATAGCCAAATTTCAGATTCATTTACTGCTAATATAGAAGGTCTTTATCCTGAAACGGAATTGATTGATCAGTATGAAGAATTTGATAACAGGACAGAAGAAGTTAAAAAAGAACCTGATTAAGCGGAGCAGGGAGTGAAAGAATTCTGTGCAGCGATGCGCAGGCGGCGGTGTTAGGAATTCCGTAACTCGTTCTAATGTAAAATTCCAAAGTAAAGAATCATCGCAAATCCAACAATCCAACAGTAAAATGCAAAAATATTCAACTTATTTTTACTTATAAAAATAAGGAAATATTTAATACAAAGATAGCCAATTATTAGTGAAATAAGAGTTCCTATTAAGATAGCAGGCCAGTTGCAATGAATAATTTCATTTGATTCTGCCATATTCTTTATCTGATAAACCGCAGCAAGTATTATTACAGGTATACTAAGTAAAAATGAATATCTTGCAGCAGTTACTCTGTCTAATCCGCTTGCAAGTCCTGCTGCTATCGTAGAACCTGATCTGGAAAGACCCGGAGCTATGGCAAATCCCTGAGCTATTCCAATAATTATTGATTTTTTCCAGTTTACATTTTTAACTTTATCAGCAATTTTTGCTGACATTATTTCAGTTGAATAAAGAAGTACGCCGGTTATTATAAGAAATATTCCTACAACGGCAGGATTTGAAACAAGAGATTCAAAGAAATCTTTTAAAGGATATGCAACAGCCACAGTAGCTATTGTACCTATAACAATATAAACGGGTATTTGCGCTTCATAGTTAGTTCCAAAGGTTTTTTCCTTGAGAGCTTTAAAAAACTCTTTAGTTAAATGAATTATATCCTGCCTGAAATAAATTAGTATAGCAATCAAAGTACCTATATGCAGCATTATATCAAATAATATTTCTTCACCACCGCCACTTGACAGGGTTTCTCCCGTAATTATTTTATATATGGATGAAACAAGCACAAGATGCCCCGAACTGCTAACCGGTAAAAACTCCGTCAGCCCTTGTAATGTTCCTGAAATTATTGCCTGTAAAAAATCCATGCTATTTCTCCTGTAAATATCCAAGTTCTTTTAATATAATTTTATCTTCCTTCGAAAGTCCTGATTTTTCAAATATTTTAAACAAATCCGACCTTCTCTCATAAGTTCGTTTGATGGACTGTTTTCTTCTGTATTTATCAATTTCTTTGTGATTGCCGGATAACAATACATCAGGAACTTTCATTTCTCTATATTCAGGAGGTCTTGTGTAATGAGGATGTTCAAGCAGACCCGAAAAAAATGAATCATGGATAGCAGATTCATCCTTACCAAGAGTACCAGGTAATAATCTTGTTACAGAATCTATTATAGCAAGAGCTCCAAGTTCTCCTCCTGTCAGGACATAATCCCCGATAGAAATTTCTCTTGGTTTCAGTCCTTCTCTGATTCTCTCGTCAAATCCCTCATAATGCCCGCAAATTAGTATTAATTGATCTTTTTTGCTCAATTCTTTTGCTGTTTCGTGATTGTAAATTTCTCCCTGCGGAGTAAGCATAATTAGTTCGGAGTTTTCCTGTCTTTCAACAGATTCAACTGCCTGAAAAATCGGATCACACATTAAAACCATTCCTGCTCCACCGCCATAGGGTGTGTCATCAACGGTTCTATGTTTATCACTTGTAAAATCACGAGGATTAATTGGATTAACAGCTATTAAATCCTGTTTCTGCGCTCTTCCAATAATGCTGGAAGAGCAGTATGTTTCAATAAGCTCAGGAAATAAAGTTATGACATCAAATCTCATTTAAGCTACTCGTTTATTTCTTCAAATAATCCGGGAATTTTGTTAATTATAACCTTTTTTTCCTTGATTCTGACTTCGGGGACTAATTCTTTAACAAAAGGAACCATATGCTGTTCGCCATTTTGATCCTTAATAGCCAGTATATCTTCATCATTTGTGCCTAATACATTTTCTATTTTTCCAAGAAACTTATTTTCAGTATCAAAAGCATCCAATCCAATTAAATCATCAATATAATACTCGTTTTCATCAAGATAATTTTCAATTTGTTCTTTTGGAACCTTAATATAAGCATCTTTAAGGTCGACAACTTCATTTACTGTAGATATTTCTTTAAATTTTATAATAGCAATAGTCTTGTGAAATCTAATTTTTTCTATGGTTAACGGTACTGTTTTCGAATCTTTTACAGCATAAACTTTTTTTATTGCAATTAACTGATGTTCTTTATTGGCAGTATATCCGACTCTAGCTTCTCCATGAATTCCATGAAAATTTAAAATTTTGCCAATAGATAATAATTCTTCCAATTATTCTCTCCAATACTTTTTAAATTATGCTCTAATTGTCTGAATTATACCATCTCTGACTATAATTTCGGCTTCTTTGAATTTTTCATAAATATTTTCTCCAATCTGAAGCTCAACATAGTTTTCCAGACTGCCTGTTACAACTGCGTTTTCAAGAGCAAGATGGCTGATGCTTTCTCTTTGTGATTGCAACTCCTGCTTTAACATTGTCATCTGCTGTAAACGAGCTGAGATTTCAGCAAGAGCCTGCTGAATCTGTTCGGAATTTTCCCCACCATATGCAGATGAAAAACCCGAAGCCTGATCCTGAATTTGTTTGTTCTGTAATTCAAGTTGCATTATCTGACTGTCCAGCAGATGCATTTCTTTGTTTATTTCTTCAACTGCCTGTTTTTTGAATACATCAGTTACAATAGTCTTTATTGTGACCGGTCTTTTGACTTGTATTGAATTCATCATACTTCTCCTCAAAGTTTATAATAAATTACTTTTATTTTCATTTAGGTCTGACTTACCTGTCTATTAAATACTCCGAATACTATATTTACTTTAAAAACAGTAATACACTATGATAGATTATAAAAATATAATACAAAAGTAAACAACCAAAAATCTAATACTTTATTAGTAGATTGAATTATTATGCGTAATCCCTCAACACATTGAAAAAAGAATAATGATAAAACTAAAAAAAGTAAGCAAATATTATAAAAACACACGGGTACTAAAAAACATCGACCTTGAAATCAAAAAGGGAGAGATAGTAGCTATTATTGGTCCGTCCGGATGTGGAAAAAGCACTTTTTTAAAATGCATAAATGGTCTTTTGCCTGTTTCTAAAGGTGAAATATTTGTTGATGGAGTTAATATTGCCAGTAAAGATACCAATCTTAATAATATCAGAGCTGATGTAGGTATAGTTTTTCAGCAATTTAATCTTTTTCCCCATATGACAGTCAAGGAAAACATAATTCTTGCTCCAATAAAAGTAAAAAAAATGACAAAAAATGAAGCAGAGATCCTTGCTCTAAAACTTCTCGAAAAAATAGGACTGCTTGATAAAATGGATAGATATCCTGAAGAACTTTCAGGTGGACAGGCTCAAAGAGTAGCAATAGCAAGAAGTCTGGCAATGCAGCCTAAGATCATGCTTTTTGATGAACCAACAAGCGCTCTTGATCCAAAAATGACAAATGAAGTGCTTGATGTAATGAAAGCCCTTGCAGAAGAAGGTATGACAATGATTGTAGTAACTCATGAAATGAGTTTTGCAAAAGAAGCCGCAAACAGAATAATTTTTATTTCTCATGGTGAAATTGTTGAAGAAGGACACCCCGACGTATTTTTTAAAAATCCCAAAAGCAATATGACCAGAGAATTTCTAAGAAGTGTTTTAAAAATGGAACTGTAACAGATGGTGAAATTTATGAAAAATATCTTTAATACCAATTTGCATGCTAAAACATTAACAAGGGGTTGCAACCCCTTGTTAAACAAGATTAGCTGGAATAGTTTTTTATTATTTATTTTAACTGTAGTAATGATTACAGGTTTAACTTCCTGTAAAAAAGAAAATCCTGCTCAAGATTTATTAAGTGTTGTTAAGCAAAGAGGAACAATCCTAGCCGGAGTAAAATTTGACAGCAAACCGTTTGGGTTTATTGATACAGATCAGAAACTTAAAGGATTTGACGTTGATCTTGTCAAAGAAATAGCAAAAAGAATTCTTGGAGATGAAAACGCTGTTAAATTCCAGCAGGTAACCTCATCAAACAGAATTTTTTCTTTATCCACAGGTTCTGTTGATCTTGTTGCAGCTACCTTGACTATTAATCCTAAAAGAAGACAGGTTATAGATTTCAGTTCTCCATATTATATTGCAGGACAGGCGATAATGATTCCTGAAAAAAGTAATATTAAATCTGTAAGAAATTTAAATGGCCGTAAAGTTATTGTAGTACTTGGTTCAACAAGTGAAAAGAATATCAGAGAACTTGCACCTAAAGCAATGGTTGAAGGCTATAGAACTTATACTGATGCTTTTTCAGCTTTAAGAGCCGGAAGAGCTGACGCCTTGACTACTGATGATACGATAATTACAGGTTTTTTAGCCGAAAATCCTAATTTCAGGATGATTAATGAAAGATATACAAGGGAACTCTACGGTATTGGATTTAAAAAAAGCAATGACACCCAATCTTTCCAAAATGCTGTCAATACTGCCCTTGAAGGTATAAAAGCAGACGGTACACTTGAATTACTAAGAAAAAAATGGATACAAAAATATAACAGATAATATGTATGAACTTGATTTCAGAATTTTATATGATGCTCTGCCGGGTATAATTAACGGATTACGGATAACGTTACTTATATCTCTGTTCAGTTCGTTTTTTGCATTTATTATTGGCGTTTTACTCGCATTTTTAAGAAACACAGATTTTCCGGCTATAAGGTTTACAGCTGCTGCTTATGTGGAATTAATCAGAAATATCCCGCTTTTAATACTTTTATATCTGTTTTATAAAGGCTTATCAAATGTAGGCATTAATTTTCCATCTATAGTATGTGGAATACTTGCTCTTAGTTTGTATACAGGTGCATTTATTTCAGAAGTACTAAGATCAGGAATAAATTCAATAGCTTCAGAACAGTTTGAAGCAGCAAGAGGACTTGGCCTGTCAAGGCGTCAAACATTCAGTCTTGTGATATTCCCTCAGGCAATCAGGATAATCCTCCCTCCTCTTGGAAGTCAGTTTATAAACCTTATTAAAAATTCATCACTTGTCAGCTTCATAGCAGTTACAGATTTGTTTTATGTCATCTATAAAGGAGCTGTTGATGATTTCAGGATATTTGAATTCTTTATAGCAGGAGCGGTTATCTATATGGGATTAACCGGAACTGTTGCAATAATAACCAATTTACTTGAGTATTACCTTAAAATACCGGGAAGGACAATTAAAGTTTAATGTATTGGAATGATATATACTGCAATTTTGATTTTTTAATGAAAGGCCTGCTGGTTACATTAAAGATTGCAAGCATTTCAATAACAGGGAGTCTAATTATAGGCGTATTTCTAGGCATTTTAAGATATTCTCGCTGGTTTCCATTCAATATAATTGCAACCGCACTTATTGAACTGATAAGGAGCATCCCTCTGATTCTTTTTATCGTATTTGTGCATTTTGGCCTGTTACCAGCCCTGCTTGGGTCACCGGTGTCATTTTTCCAGTCGTCTTGTGTCGCTCTTACAATATTTACTTCAGCTTATGTAGCTGAAATCATAAGAGGAGGACTAAAATCCATTGAAATGGGGCATATTGATGCAGCAAAGAGCCTTGGTCTGAATTATTTTCAGAGGCTTGCATATATCGTTCTTCCTCTGGCAATAACCAGAATGATGCCGGCTCTTGTAAGCCAGTTTATATCACTTATAAAAGATACTTCTCTTGCTTCAACAATAGGACTTATCGAACTGACAAGATCAGGGGAAATAATCTATGAAAGAACCTATCATGAGCTGGAAATACTTTTATTTATAGCATTTATTTACTTTATAATCTGTTATAGTTTGTCTTTCGTTAGTAGAAATCTGGAATCAAAACCTTGTTATCCGGTAGAATGCAGAGAACTGACTCCTGTTAATTAACAATTTATACACACTTGTCATTGCGAGGATTTCGAAGAAATCCGTGGCAATCTCACCAACATTCATTTATTATCTTCTGACTTAATTGGCAAGATCCTTTGACTTCACTTCGTTTCGTTTAGGATTACAATCCAGGATGGTATTTAAACTAGCAAATTTCCTTTATCAGCACAAAGGCTTCTGCGTATTCAGTCGCTATTGCAGCTCCCCTGACTTTTGCAAGAGATCTTATGCTTTCTGTAGACTTCGGCATTGGATAACCCTGAACTTCTTCTTCATACAGATTCATAATTTCAAGTTTATTATCAATAAATTCAGAAACATCAACATATAAATTAGGATTAAAAATCTCTGAAACAAAATCCGGACAGGATACAACTTCATAACAAAGTATTTTTTGTATCTTGGTTTTAAAAGATTCTATTGCTTTGAGAGATGCTCTAAAAGCAATAGAATAATCATTATCCAGAGTATTACCAAAAGGAAAATAAATTATATTGGGTTTAATAAGTTCAAAAGTTCCCTTTATTACTTCTACAAGTTCTTTTAATGAACTTTCATCAAGAGAATCCTGCAAAAAATTAAGCCTTCTAAAACTTTTAAATTTATACATTTGAGCAACTTTAGAAACTTCTTTTATATTTTTCTCAACTTTTTCTTTATCCCACTTGGATTCTTCAGGCTTTGTAAGAATAAGCCAGTGCAGCTCATCACCATTTGCCGCATGTTTAAGAATTGTTCCACCGACTCCAAGAGTTTCATCCATCGGATGTGCGGCTATTACCAGTATTTTTTTCATTTCTTCGTATCCTTGCATCGGCTAGTGTCAAAACGTCGAAAACTCGTCGTTTCCGCCGTTTTTCACTTTTGTTAGGTCGTAATCTCAAAAGTCTCAAATTTAAAAAATTTGGACTTTTGAGATTACTTCTAATACTTAATTATATCAGGTTTTAAAGATTGATACAGATCGGCTAACCTTTTTATATCGTTGGAAGATAGTCTATTGTTATTTATCCCGCGATAATACATCATATCTTTTCGATTTTCACTATGATTTAAGCCAAGAGCATGCCCTATTTCATGCAGAGAAGTTCTTCTGACTCTTTCAATTCTTTGTTTAGAACTTGCAAGATTATCTATCAACGGAGAAATTACTATCTTGATTTTTGCCTTTTCAATTTTATTATTAAGAACTTTTAAATCAGCATGACCTGATTCAAAATTCCTTCCGGGAGTGGTTGTATCTGTCCAATCAATAGCAATATCACTTAGATCCTCATTAAATACTCTTTCGAACCTGATTAAGCCGGCCGATGCACGAGACCATGGTAAAAAAGATGATTGCGCCGCATCCATAAAATCAGAAAGAAATCTATCACTTTCATCTGAATTTGAAATAAAATATTTTAATGGAATTCTCGACATATCCCATCTGGGACATTTCCTGCTTTCCAATTTTTCATTTTGCCGCCAACTTAAAAGTTCATTTACAAAGTCAGTTATACCTTTTGGCTGAGAATTATTAATGCCTTTAAATTCGGCTTTTTGACCCGGTTCTGATATTTGAGGCGGAATATTATTAAGATGTATATTATTTATTCTCATAACCTTTCCTTTATTTTTATAATGGGAGTGTTGATGAATAGTTAAAAATAGCTCTTATTTTCTATTCGTCAACACGACCCATGATAACTGTCTCTGAAAAGATCTTAATCCAATAAATAAATGAAGTTGGAGGCTACGGAAAAATTAAATTTTTCCGTAGCCGACCTTGGAAAGGTGAAAGGTAATATCGGCGGCGAAAAGCCGGCAATATTACCTTGACACTGGATCATGGAAGATGCGAGAAAAAAGTATTTTTTTCTCGCATCTTCTTGATTTAAAGCCTAAATATCCTTAGAATTAAGGTATTATAATTATT
Organism: Candidatus Gastranaerophilales bacterium; assembly: GCA_028689995.1. GTDB lineage: Bacteria > Cyanobacteriota > Vampirovibrionia > Gastranaerophilales > UBA9579 > JAQVCB01. The sequence goes on along the minus strand of JAQVCB010000006.1, from coordinate 54,758 downwards.
GATTTAACTGTTTCAGGTGAATTTTATATGAAAGCACTGGAAATTGGCCATAAAGCCAGATTAATGTTTAAAATATCCCCGATTCGATCAGCAGACATTACTTGCTGCATTAAATGGATTGAAAAAGATAGAATTGGCCTGATTTTTCCTGATGATGCACAGGAATTTGCACAATATTTATATGAAGGGAAAGAGTTAAATGTTATAGCACATACCAATTTTGGAATTTATAACTTTGATTCAGTTGTAATTGACTCTCCATTTAATCACGATTTTGTCATAGAATTTCCTGAAGAAAATACAAAAATCCAAAGGAGAGGGTATGTAAGGATGTCATTAAAGCTTGAACTCATGCTTGAACATTCAGGAACAAAAATTAAAACCGAAACAATTAATGTGAGTGGAGGAGGAATCAGATTTAAAATTGATAAAGAGCTTTTTCCTACTGAGATATGGCGATTTAATATTTATCTGCCTAAATGGAAAGAATATGCTCAAGGTTTAGGTGAAGTATTATATAATATTAAACAAAATAAAAAAGTAATCTCAGTAATTAAATTCACTGACATTCATGAGACTTACAGGAATAAACTTATAAAAATGTGTTTTGAAGAAGAACTAAATAAGTTACAATTAAAAAATACGGTTAATGAATAAACGACTTTACAGCAGAGTTAAGAGATATAACAATGTATCGATAAATATAATATTAACTTAATATGTTTTCTGATTATTCAAACTGGGTATAAAATAAATAATATTCCTGACAATATTAATCCTGAATTAACGTATAACTGGTATTATAAATATATAGAATGAGAAAAAAATGGCTGAAGCTGGCAGAACTATAGAAAATAATGAAATAAGATTTCAAATAGACAAAATGATGAGAGGCGGTCAATTCAAAAAAGCAATTGAACTTTGTCAATCAGCTTTAAAAATTGATCCGACAAATCCTGATCTTCATGTGAGGCTTGGAGATTTATATGTTGACTGGCATCTTGATATTTATCAGGCCAAACAATATCTTGAAGAAGCTATAACTGAATATCAAAGAGCCATGGAAACAAATCTTTATTCCCCTGTCATCCATTATAAAATCGGCGTTGCTCTTTATCATAATGGTGAATTTGATAAAGCAATAGGTCACTTTAACCTGTGCATTGAATATGACGAAAATATGGCAGATGCATATTTCATGATAGCAAGAACCCTTGCCAAGAAAGACAGGCTGTCTGAAGCTGTTCCATACTTGAAAAAAGCTATTAAAAAAGGACATTTAAAATCATCCAGATCTCATTATTTAATGCATTTATTATTAAAATCCAAATATAATGTTGATTTTAAACAAAAAATTCAGTCAGACGGACATTTTTTAATGGCCTTATTTTCACTGCCATTTGATAAAGACGCTCAAAAAGAGCTTTTTACTAAATTATCTTATGCTAAATTTATTCCTGTTTTTGTAAAAGGATATTTTCTTGAAAAATCCAAAAATATTTATAAAGCCATAGACCTTTATTCAGAAACAATAGAAGAAGCACCCGGATTTTTACCTTTATATGTTCTTTTAGGGGATGCTTATAGAACTATTGGCAAAGTAACTGATGCTATAAATGAATATAAAATGGCTATATGGATAGATTCAACTAATGTTATAGCATTTAAAGCTTTATGTGCACTGTATGAAGAACAGGGTAATTATGACAGCGCTGCTGATATATATAAAAAATTAATTTATATGCATCCGAACGATCCTTTACTTTACAGCAATCTTGCTAATATCCTGTATTTAAAAGGCGATGTTAAAGAAGCTATTTCGCATTATCAAACAGCTATAACATTGAATCCAAACAAAAATTGGACAAGTGTCATAGCTCAAACTCTTGGTTATGTGCTACAGGAATCAAAAGAAAATTATGATGCCGCAATCTCAGCTTATCAAAGTGCATCTATACTTAACCCAAACGATACAGATATCTATATAAGCCTTGGAAGTGCTTTTTATGATAAAGGTGACCATAACAACGCCCTCACTGTATACAGGGGAGCTCTTGAAATTAATCCCAATAATTCAAAAATACATTGTAATCTTGGATATTTGCTCTGGGGCAAAGGACTTATTGACGAATCAATAAAGGAATATGAAACAGCAATAAGATTAGATTCCACCTATGATATAGCTTATAATAATCTCGGGGTTATATATCTTGATGATCTTGGAAGGATTGTAAATGCAATGGACTTGTTTAATCTTGCGATCAAACATAATCCCAACTATGCCCTTGCGTACTATAATCTGGCAAGAGCAGTTTCCATAAAGGGTGATAAACTTGAAGCTGCAAGATTATTTCAGGTTTCTCTTGACTTAAATTCTTATACAAAAGAGCTAGATGAAAATGATATAAAATCCAAGATTGACGATTTATTTGATTAATACTTATTTAAATAATAAATCTTTGTTTATAAAATTAGTCTATATTTTCTGCAGCAGTCAGAAAACCATTGATAAATTTATCACATTTATCGGATTCAGTAGAATAAATTCTGCCTCCTGACCTATCAGGATATCCCCCTGCCAGAATTTTATCAACTAAATTATTTTTTATCAGAAATTTAGGAAGTCAAAACAGAAAAAATATTTAAAATAAACTTTTTCTTTGTATAATAAGCAAAGGGTATACTTTGTTGTCAAATATTTAGTCAAAAGAGTTGAATTAATGCTGGCAAATGTTTTTACAGGTTCTGTAATTGGAATAGACGGTTATAAAATCACGGCGGAAGTTGATACAATTTCAACTATTCCGTCTTTTACAATAGTTGGACTTCCAGATGCTGCTGTTTCAGAATCAAAGGAGAGAATAAGGTCAGCTATAAAAAACTCCGGCTATGAATTTCCCACAAAAAAAATTGTAATAAATCTTGCTCCTGCTGATGTAAAAAAAGAAGGATCAGGCTTTGACCTTCCTATGGCCGTTGGAGTTCTTGCATCAAATGGAGATATTGATACTGAAAAACTTCAGGATATAGGATTTATTGGTGAACTTTCTCTTAATGGAAATATAAGAAGTGTAAGCGGAGTTTTGTCTGTTGCATTCGGACTTATGCAGTCAGGTATAAAAAAAATTATCCTTTCAAAGGATAATGCTCCGGAAGCAGCTCTTGTTAAAGGGCTTGAAGTTTATCCTGTCGAACATCTCTGTGAAGTTGTTGATTTCTTTAACCCTGATACATTGGAAGAATTTAAAATTCAGCCTTTTAAGGTTGATATTAAAGAATATTTGAATAAATCTTTCAATGAAGAGCCTTTATTTGATTTTAAAGATGTAAAAGGACAAGAAAAAGCAAAAAGGGCATTGGAAATTGCCGCCGCAGGGGGTCATAATATATTAATGGTTGGCACTCCAGGGTCAGGAAAAACCCTCCTTGCAAAATGTTTTTCCGGAATACTTCCTCCTCTTGAATTTTCAGAAGCGATAGAAATAACAAAAATTTACAGCGTAAGCGGACTTCTTGATAAAAATACCCATCTTATCACTACAAGACCTTTTAGATCGCCACATCATTCTGCTTCTGCTGTCGGGATCATTGGTGGAGGAGCAAATCCAAAACCCGGAGAAATAAGTCTTGCACATAGAGGAGTTTTATTTCTTGATGAAGTTGTTGAATTTCCAAGAGATGTTCTTGAAGTTTTAAGACAGCCTCTTGAAGATGGAGTTGTTACAATTTCAAGAGCTCAACTCAGTGTTAAATATCCTGCCGATTTTATTCTCCTTGCAGCCATGAACCCATGCCCCTGCGGATTTTATGGAGATGCACAAAAGCAGTGTACCTGCAGTGATTTTCAATCAAAACGTTACTGGTCAAAACTTTCAGGTCCGCTTCTTGATAGGATTGATATTCAAATAGAAGTACCAAGATTAAAGGAACAGGAACTCCTTTCTCAAACATCTTCCGGTGAAAATACAAAAACAATAAGGGAAAGAGTTACAAAAGCCAGACAAAGCCAGATAAATAGATTTAAAGAAGATGGAATTTTAACAAATTCCCAGATTACACCAAAATTAATCAAAAAATACTGTAAATTAAACTCTGAATGTGAGAATCTTCTTAGATCAGCTATATCAAGATTAAATCTTTCTGCAAGAGCTTATGACAGAATATTGAAACTTTCAAGAACAATTGCAGATCTTCAAGCCAGTAGTGAAATATCGCCTGTGCATATAGCTGAAGCTATCCAGTACAGAAGTCTTGACAGAGAATCAATGCTCATTTAATGCTTTATATAATACTTGATATTCTGATATTTAAAAATGATTTGCAGTTTTTCAATATTGCAAATTGTAAATTATTTTGTATTTAATTAGCAACTTTTTAGTTTTAGGAGGGTTCTATCTTTTAGAAACTAAATTAAGAGGGAAACTATAAATGAAAATAATTTCAAATTGTTTATATCCTGTTAACAAGTCAAATGATGCTTTAAAAACGAATTTGAATTCAAATCAAAATACGCAAATAACTCAGCCTGAATCAAAATTAATAATGCCGGATTCAGCGCTACTGAAAGTCAGCTTTACAGGCAGTGTGTTTTCTAAAATAGGTGACTTTTTTTCTACAGAAAATGACCTAAATCCTGAACATAAAAAGTTTATTATTGAAAATAAAATAATAAGTCCTAAAGAGAAAATTATTAAATTTAAAGAAATTTATGGTGATAGATTGGAAGGTTGTCCAAATGATACTCAAATTCCTAAAAAATGGGGAGGAATTACTCTTGATGATATTAAACCTGAGGCTAATTTGTCTTATAAAAATCTAATAGGATTTGATTTTGTTAAAAATAACAAAACAGATATTTTAGGAATTAATTTAAATCAAGCTCTTTTATACAAGGCTATTCTTAATGGCGCTCAAATTAGTGATAATCAAAAATCAGCCAAATTGTCAGGAGCTATTCTTGATAAAGCTGAATTAAATGATGCTATATTAAACAAGGCTCTTTTAAAAGCGGCTAAGCTAGATAAAGCTCAACTGAATCGTGCAAAATTAAACGATGTTAACTTATATCTGACTGAAATGAACAGAGCTGAACTGGTTGAAGCTGAATTAAACAATGCTTACGGATTCTATACAAAATTTATTAATGCTGATTTAACAGGGGCTAAACTGACTAATGCTAATATGTTCAGACCCGATTTAACAGGGGCTGCTTTAATAAGGACTGATTTAAAAGGGACCAGATTAGATGAAGCTGAGTTGAAGTTAGCTAATTTCCAGGGAGCTTGGCTCGGTGACACAGATTTGAAAAATTGCATAAATATAAATTCTGCTAAATTTGAGGGAGCTTATTATAACAACAATACAAAATTCCCTGACGAATTTAATTTTGAGGATCATAATATGATCTTTGTTCCTAAATCTGAAGAAGAAGAATTTTATAAAGACTTCAAAAAAATTCCAAAAGGAAATATTTGATGAGAGTAACAACATTTAGAGGATCTTTATATCCGGTTAATGAATCAAACAGTATTTCAAAGACAAATTTGGTTTCAAATCAAAATACTCAAACAGTTTTACCTGCATCAAAATTAGTTATACCAGATGCAGCTCTTTTGAAAGTTAGTTTTGCTGGTAGCCTATTTGTTTCTCCTGAAGATCGTTTATTCTTACTTGAAAGAAAATTCGGACATGATTTGGTAAATTGTCCAAATGGTACCCAAATTCCTAAAAACTGTGGAGGATTTTTTCTTGCAGATATTAAACCTGATGCTAATCTGTCAGGTAAAAACCTTATAAGATTTAATTTTGTTAAAAAAAATAAAACAAATATTTTAGGAATCAATTTATCTAATTCTCTTTTATGTTATGCAATTCTTAATGGAGTTACTATTAGCGATAAAGAACATAAAGCCAATTTATCAGGAGCTATTCTAAAAAATGCTGAATTGAACGGTGCTGAGCTTAACAAAGCCAACTTAAGCAAGGCTAATTTAAACGATGCTGAATTGATTGATGCTAAACTAAACGGAGCTAATTTAAACGAGGCTAATATAAATTGGGCTGATTTAACCAAAGCTGAGTTAAAGGATGCTAATCTGAATAAGGCCTGGTTGTATGGAGCTAACTTGAATGGAGCTTGTTTAAATGAGGCTAAGATGAATGGAGCCTGTTTAATTGAATCTAAGCTAAACAGAACTAAGTTATATAAAGTTAAACTGAACGATGCCAGGTTGAACGGAGCTGAACTAAGAGCAGCTAACCTTAATAGAGCCAAGTTAATTAAAGCTGATTTAATCAAAGCTGAATTAATTGGGGCTAACATGACAGGAGCTGATTTTAAAGGAGCTAACCTGAATGCAGCAAAATTAATGGATGCTGAACTAAACGGAGCTATTTTTGAAAATGCATGGCTTCTCGGTGTAAATTTTACAGATTCTAAAAATATAAATACTGCAAAATTCAATGGAGCTTTTTACAATAAGCAGACAAAATTCCCTGAAGAATTTAATCCAAAAGATCATGGCATGATTTTTGTTCCTAATGATAAAGAGAGAGAAAATGAATCATGTGAACAATTTCAAAGACTCAGGAAAACAGGGAAATAAATTTGTTTATATCAATAAAATTAAATAATCGATAAATTTATTTGATAAAAACTGATTTCAACCTGTCAGAAGTAACGAATGTCAGCAAACTCGGATTTTTAATCAAGTCAAATACCTTCTAACATAGTATATTGAAAAATCTTCAGACAGTGCCGACTTGCTTAAATTTGACCGCTTACAAGAACTGCACGAAACCTTCATATGCTATAGTATACAAACTGCATAACTTTACATATATTGAATTAAAAATCCTTTTCACCTCGTCATCCGAGCCGATACGGATTTTTACAAGTTATTAATATGTAAAGTTATTTCGGTCTCTCAGTGTACAAAATAATCCCTTGCCGATAAATCTTTTACTCTTTATTTATCTTCTTTTTTTTGAGAATCTTTATAAAATGCGGTTGATCGATGCTTTTTATTCCACGACTGATGTTTTTTATAATGTTTTGTCCGCAAGGGATTATTTTTCCGCCGATGAAAGGTTTCTAGCATTTCTAGCAAGCTATTACTGCTGCTTGACAGGTTGAAATTTTATAAATAACTATTTATTTTTCAAAGTTGAATAGATGCCGCATCAAGTGCGGCATGACAATAAAGTTTTTTGTAATTTATTAGCTCTATTCGTATCTTATTCCGGCGTCTTTCATTCTTTGAAGAGCTTCTTTGATTTTTTCTTCTCCGACGGTAATAGCTATTCTAAAGAATCCTTCTCCGTTTGAACCATAACCGTTTCCGGGAGGAACAACTATACCTGCTTTTTCAAGCAAGAGTCCTACAAAGCTTACTGAAGTATAACCTTTTGGAACCGGTAGCCAGAAATAGAAAGTTGCTTTAGGGAGTTCGATATTCCAGCCGAGTTCTTTAAGTCCATTATAAAGAACGTCACGGCGTTTTTGATACATTTTGTTAAGATCATCAATATTTAATTGCGGGCTTTCAAGAGCAGTAATAGCAGCATTTTGAATAGCCTTGAATACACCGCTGTCGATATTATTTTTGATTGTACCAAGAGCTTTAATTGCTTCTTTTCCGCCAACTGCAAAGCCGACTCTCCAGCCTGTCATATTGTATGTTTTACTGTGAGAGAAAAATTCTATACAACGGTCTTTTGCTCCTTCAATCTGTAAAAAGCTCGGAGCTACATATCCGTCATAGGTCATTTCACTGTAAGCCTGATCGGAACAGATTAAAATATCATACTTGTTTGCAAAATCCACAACCTTTTTAAAGTATTCAATATTTGCAACTGCACCGGTCGGATTGTTTGGATAGTTCAAGAACATCAGTTTTGCTTTTTTGGCAACGTCTTCAGGAATTTTGTCAAGATCAGGAAGATAGTTGTTTTCAGGATTTATTGGCATAAGATAAGGTGTTCCGCCTGCAAGTATGGTTGCTGTTTTGTAAACAGGATAAGCGGGATCAGGTATTAATGTGTAATCACCCGGATCTACAAATGCAATAAATACATGAGCAATAGCTTCTTTTGATCCTATAAGAGCAAGAACTTCGCTGTTTGGATCAAGGTTAACGTCAAATCTATTTTTCATCCATTCAGAGCATGCTTTTCTGAAATCAGCAGTACCCTGATAGGGTGGATAATTGTGAGTTGAAGGATCGTCTATTGCTTTATGCATTTCTGTAACAATATGCGGTAAGGTTGGAGTATCGGGATCACCGATTCCAAGGTTAATAATATCAACACCCTTTGCTCTTGCTTCGTCAACTTTTCTGTCAATTTCAGCAAAAAGGTAAGGAGGAATTTTGTTCAATCTATCTGAAGGTTTCATGTTTAAACTCCTGTTTTTGCATATATACACTCTAAAATTAGCTTAACATAAAAATTTCTGGCAAATTATAAAAAATTCAAAAATTTAATGAACTTGTAGTCTATCGACAGCAAATATAAACTTAAAAATTATTGATACAGATGTGTAGCACTGCAAGACCAGCCTCTTGTTGAGGGATAGGTATCAATATCACAGCTGTATGTAGAAGGGGAAACGTAAAAAACGTCACCTTGTGAACCATATGGAAGAACTGTTCCATTTCTTGTAACATTTAGTCCATATATATCCTTACCTACCTTATTGGGGCCTTTAAAACCGTTAATATCAATTAAAACATTACCGCATGAATCGTTATTTGCTGTATATGTATGAGTACAAGTTGTGCTATTAAAATTAAATGCAACTAAACTGCCGTTATTTAATATGACTCTGGAGTAACTGGAATAATCTGATGCATATGCTGCTCCTGATAGATAATAAAAAGTGTTAGCAGCATGCCAGCATCCGTTAGGACCTGTAGCAGTATCTTCTGCACAAAGTTTTACATAACTCATGTATTTTAAAAAAGCATCTCTAAAATCGTGTTCGGTACCGGTACTTGTTCCAAGTTCACCTGACAGGTTACTGCCTCTTTCAACTGCCAATAATCTTCCAGCATTAGAAAAATCTGAATAAACTTTTTTCCAGGCGGTTTTAAATTCTGCATCCTGAGTGTTACTGATTAATGCAGGAAAGTAATAGAACTAATAATTCCAATAATCATCAGAGTTATCAGGACTTCCGCCAAAGTAAATGCTATTTGTCTTTTAAAAATCATGATATCACCTTATTAAATCGGATTTAGTATTATATCAGCAATTCAAAATTTGAAGTTTCGAGATCCTTTGGGCTTTGCCCTTAAGAATGACCCTTCAAATTTTATGAATTAAAACAGTAGTTAATATTTATAATTATTTTATTATAAATGGATTTATAGAAAAGGTCAAATGAAACTAGCCTGTCATTTGAAGTTTTTCAGTCATTCTTTCCTGCCATGCTGTATCTCCAACTTCATTAGCTGCGAGCATGGATCTGACGTATAAATTTTTTGCTTTATCATGCTGGCCGTTTTTCAACATGATGTCACCTGCAAGATCATAGCTTTTTGCGTATCCTTCAACATTTCCGGCTTGCATATCGAGTTTTATAGCATCTCTATAATATTTTAAGGATTTTTCGTCATAGCCAAGATCCCTGAAAATTCCTGCGATATTGTTTAAAATAGTTGCCTGTCCGGTTTTATTGTCAAGTTCTTTTGTTAAACCAAAAGCAAGCTTGTAATAATCAAGGCTTGTTTTGTATTCATATTTTGCAGTATACATATTGCCGATATTGTTTAAAGATAAAGCCTGTCCGTCAATATTTTCAGCTTCGCCGTCATAACTGAGAGAACAGTAATAATGAATCATGGCAGGATCAATTTTGCCAAGATCATCATAAATTGTTGCCATGTTATAGTGGGCTTTCGCTTTTGTTCCGTTATCTCCAACTTGGTCTGCAAGCATTGCGGCATTATAATAGTTTTCAAGAGCAGCGGGAAGATTATTATTCACATCATGAATAAAGGCCATATCCATATATACTTTTGTTTCAATAGTTTTATTATCTTCTTTTTTAGCTATTTCAAGCAATTTACTGTAATTTTCAAGAGCTTTTTCATAGTTACCTGTATCGGTTTGTTTTGCGCATTTTTCATAAATACCTTGAAGCTTTGTATTCTCAGGTACTTCCTGTGTGGAAGCAGGGTAAATTTGAAGAGTTTGAGCAGGAAGGGTTTGAGGAGATTCTTCTGTTATTTCAGATAGGTTTTGGGAATGAGAGCTTTCTTTTTGAATAGCAAGGGGTTGAATTTGTGAAGGGTTTACAGGTGCTTTGTAATCAATGTTTTGTAAGAGTATAGCATCAATCCAATCTGATACTACTTTGGACTTTTTGTTAAGGGTTTTTGATATGTAGTCATCCAGTATTAAACCGGCATTTTTAAGATTGGACTTAATGATAAAAGGGGAAGGTTTGGGTTTATTTGCCTGTATATTTGCCAGATTTAAATAGTTTGTGAGTTCATCCTGAATATCTTCAGGAGCGCCAATTGCAATGACGGTATTTTTAAAATCTGTAAAAACCTGATTTATATTGATTTTGTTGTTGTTCTGATCAATAGTGTTTTTATATTTATTTGCGCCTGAAGAATTTTGTTCGCCAGAATCTTTGTCAATCCCGGATTTTTGGGATTGCCTCTGATCCCTTGAAACTTCTTCAAGGGGTTTTTTGATTATTTGAGGACTATAGATTCCGTATGCCGGATAGCCAATATTAATAACCGTAATAACCCGCCTTCTTCTTGCTTCCTGAAGCTCTCCAAATTAAGTAAAAACACTCTCTAGTGGTACGTCTTCCACGTTTAGTGTCAAAATGTCGAAAACTGGAATGAGTTACATAATGCCTCCAGCTCCTGTTGACGCAGCAGTTTCAGCATTATTTTACTCCCGTGTCAGCAAACCGTTTTCGCCATTTTTCACTTTTGATAGAATCGTGTTGAAAAATCGTTAAATAACTCCTATTTTCTATTTTTCAACACTCCCTATTGTTTGTATCGGTTAAATTTTAAGAATGTTCTCGTACATTTGGATGATTTTCTTAAACTTTAGTTATAGAAAATCAGGATTTTTGCATTGGGTAAAAGCATTAAGTTTTATACAAGAAATAATTGATAAACCACCTTTAATTTCAGGAATGATTTTTAACCTGTGATAGTGGTTTAGCCACCTAATGATAATTTTATTTAAGATTTTAAAAAAATCCAGAAATAAATAAGAATTTTTAAGTAAAATTAACATAGGGGTATAAGGGTTTTAATTTTAACAATTTAATTTATATATCTGCTCTGTTTGAATTAAAACCAGTAAATTCGAGGGATATATATGGCTGTTGTGGAAAATACTGATTTTCCTCTTGTTAAATTAGCCATTAAGGAGGATTTAGCCAATATAGATACTATTGGCAAAGTTTTTCTTTCAAAATTATTTTCTTATCCTGATAAAACTTTTTTAAAATACAAAAAATATGGAAGTTTCAGAAATATATCTTTTGCTGAAACTTTTAATTCAATGAAATCATTATATATTCAGCTTTGTAATTTAGGTCTTGTAAAAGGGGATAAGGTTTTATTTATAAGTGAAAATAGACAGCAGCTTATAACAGCGGCTCTTGGTGCTACTTTATCAGGATTTGTTTCTGTGCCTGTTCATCCAGGTTTTACAAGTATTCAAATTCAGGAAATAATTGACAGCTGTAAGCCAAAATGTATCATTATATCTGATGATAGGCAGCTTGAAAAAATAAATAACATCAAAAATATAGATATAATTACTTTTGACAATCTTTCAAATAAAATTTTATATTATAAAGATATAGTTAAAAAATATAGAAACAGCAATATTGATTTTGAAAAAGCTATTTATGAAATCAATTCAGATAATTTAGCTTATATTCTTTATCAATATAATGAAAGCGGTAAATTTGAAGGTATAAAACTTTCTCATAATAATATTTTATCTTCAGTAAAACAGGTTTATGAAGAAACAGAAGTAATTAACAGCGATGATATCATTCTTTTTAACTTGCCATTCAGTTTTATTGAAGGTATTTTTGAAATTCACTTAAGTCTTTATAGTAGCGCCATTTGTGCTATAGCAGATGATACCGGGATAAATATTCTTCTTGAAAATGTAAAAGAAGTTAATGCAAGCATATTTTCAAGTACTCTTAATATATGGAAAAAATTTTTTGATAAATTTACTCAAATTCACAGTATAGAAACTTCGGAGTCGGTTTTTAGAGATACAATCGGAGAAAGTTTAAAAAAGGGCTTTTGTTGGGGAATTTCTCAAAATAATTCTGCAGTTGAATTTTTTAAAAATTTAAATCTTGATATTGTTCAGTTTTACGGGTTTGCTGAAACTTCAGGACCCTATGCCTATCTAAAATCAGATAGAAAAAAATTAAAATCTTTTGTCGGCATTGAAGTTAAAACAGAAAAAGACTCAGAAATTCTTGTTAAAAAGGAAAGTATTTTAGCAAGATGCGTAAATAACCAAAATCCTTTAATGAATGGTTGGTTTAAGACAGGTGATATAGGAATTGTAGATGAAGATGGAAATATACAGATTCATGGCAAAAAAAGAGATTATATAACATTACTTTCGGGTTATATAATTTCTCCGCAGAGGATAGAAAATTTAATTGATAATAAATTTATTTCTAAAGTAGTTATTATAGGAGAAAAAAGAGAATTTTTATCTGCTCTTATTGTTCCAAATATTGATTATTTAAAAGAATATGCTCATAAAGAACTTAAAATTAAGTATAAAACAACTGATGATTTAATAAAAGACAGATGGGTAAAAGCTTTATACAGACTTATATTTGAAAATTTAAATAAGGATCTGGCTGTTTTTGAAAAAATAAAAGGCTTTGCTCTTTTATTAAGACCTTTTTCGGTTGATTCTACAGAATTAACCCTTACAGGAAAACCTATTAGAGAAATTATAAGTATAAAAAGAAACCATGAAATAGAGTCTATTTATAAAGCTCCTTTCTCAAAATTGCTTTTTGAAACAAGTATTAATAAGTAAAAACAAAAAGATTTCTGTAAAATACAGAAATCTTTTTGTTTTTACTTCAAATTAATTTTGTTTCAAAAATTATTCTTCAGTCAAAGAAATGTTCTTTGTAGCTTTTCTTCCTCTTCTTGAAAGTTTAATTCTATTTTCCTGTTGAGCTTCAGCAGAAATATTCAGAGCTTTTGCTACTTCACTAATGTGATTTAAATATTTGCTTGGTTCAATTTTTTGTTGACCAAGAAGGTGAAAAATAATTTTAATTCCAGCCAGATTAATTCCTAATTCTCTTGTTAAATATTGAATGAATTTGCCTCTTTCAATATCATTAAAAGAATAAAGTCTGCGATTTTTTGGTGATCTGTTTGGAACTAAAATTGTTTCATCATCATAAATTCTAAGTGTTCTTTGATGAACCTTAAGAATATCTGCAACAACGCTGATTGGAAACATTGGTTTTTCAGGGTTTAAACCAGAACCTTCTAAAGTTTGTGGAATTGAATAAGTTGCCATTGAAACCTCACTTTTTCATATTTACATTAACACTATCCAGATAATAAAAATTGAAACTTATCTTTTAATTTATAATATAATTTATCTTTTGTTTTATATTTATTATAAATTATTTATTTTTATTTTTCTCCTTCCGATTGATTCAGTATTTATTTATTTATTTTTAACATAACATTAATTAATTTAGACTTTCAAATTTTTATGTTTATATTTTTGTTTTTATTAAGAAAAGTTACAATTATGATTTGCTCCTTCTTTAACTTAAAAGTGTTTATATTTAATAATCTATAAATAAATGGTTTAAGTGATATTATTTTTTATTATTAATATCAGAATTTTAAATTAATATTTATTATACATCTTAAAAATAAACTGGTCGACAATTTTTTTTATATAAAAAAATATTTATAATCTGTAATAAAATTTATATAAAGCTTTATATTATTTTATTACAGATATAATATAATATTAATATTTTATTTTTTACTTGGGACAATCAAGACTGGACTGGTAGCATAATCGAGTACTCTTTTGCTTACACTTCCAAGTAAAATGTCAGAAATCCCCTCTCTTCCGTGTGATCCCATAATTATTAAATCTTTTTTGGTTTTATTTGTATAACTTAATATTTCTTCTGCTGCGTCCCCTTCAAGAGAAAAAACAGATTTTGGATTGATACTATTTTCTATAAGAATTTTTTTTGATTCTTCCAGAATTTCATTGGATATTTCCTCCTGTTTGGATAGACATTTTTCAAGCCATTCTTTGTCAGAAGTTATTTCTACAGGCAAGGATTCAATACCTGATTTTACTGTCACAACTTCTATAGAACAATTTTGCAGATTTAAAATATTTATTGCCTTTTTAATGGCATTGTAAGAATAAATAGATCCGTCCGTTGATATAAGTATTTCTTTTGTTTCTTTAGAAATATCATCATGATCTTTTGAAGGTCTTGCTATTAAAGTTGGAATTGGTGACCTGGTAACAATTTTTCTGCTTAAACTTCCCAGCCATTTGCTTATACCTTTTTTGCCGTGTGATCCCATTGCAACAAGATCATATTTTTCCTGTTCTATTAGGTCAAGAATTATTCTTTCGGGTTTTCCATATGCAAAATCTGCTTTAGTAACTTTATAGCCATAACTTTCAATAATATTCCTGGTTGCTTCGACAATTTTCTGAGCAGCATTTTTTTGTTCGGGAAAAGCAACTTCTTCTTCTGTCGGAAAGGTAATATAAGTTGGAAAAAATCCCCAATCAATTACGTTTATTATATCAATTTGATAAGCAGGTCTTAAAAATGGCAGAGTTTTTTTTATGGCATGAACGGAAGCATCTGATCCGTCAGTTGGAAAGAGAACTTTCATTGTATTTTTCCTATATTAATTTATTGAAATACTATTAGTAAAAACTTAGATTGTTTTCAAGAGAAAACAATCTAGGTTTTTATTTCCATATGATTAATTTTAAAAATTATTTAAATTTGAATAATATTTATAAAAGTTGTTTTAATTAATCAAATAGTTGTTGTAGAATAAAGAAGTAGTAAAGTATTTGATGAAGAAGTTTATGAGTAAATCAGAGTCTTCTGAAAAACCTACTGTTAAAAGCTTAAGTGATTATACTGATTTAATAGAGACAGTAGCAAGAATAGAATATAATCGTCTTTCAGGCTCAAATCATCTTGTAGATTATTCTGAACTTGTTAATATAGGGGCGTTTGCAGTTCATATAATCCTTACAACTAATAAGGAAAGTGATTTTAATATTTCATATATGTCTACGGCAATAAGGTGGGCTATAAGGAATGAATTGAGACGCAGATATAAATGGTATTCTTTTAAACATAAAGTGACAAAAGAAGAAGCGGAAGAAATTCTTGATAATTCTGAAAAAACTATTAATATAAATCAAGAATATGTTAGAGAAGCTATATACGAAGCTATTTTATCAATAGATGAAATGGCTGATCCTGATAATTTAACTCAAATTAAAGATAAATCAATTACACCCGACGAAATACTTGAATTTGGTGAATTAAGCAAAGCTATCAAGGAAGCAATAAAAAAACTTCCGGCAAGAGAAAAAGCCATACTTGAAAGCAGATTTTACAAAAATAAAAAGATTAGAGAAATCGCAAGTGATCTCAAAATTTCAACGTCAAGAGTATCAAGAGTTCTTCAAACAGGACTTGATAAGGTAAAAATCGAGCTTCAAAAACAGGAATTGGTTTAAGTTTATTTAAGCTAATTTATATAAAATTTAAAGAACCCTTCCATTATGGAAAGGGTTCTTTTTAGTTTTATCTTTAGTCTTTTATACTTTTTCGATTCTGATTGCGCTGTCAGGACATACGGTTTCGCATATTCCACAGGCAATACATTTTTCAGCGTTTGGTTCTACGGCTGGTGTGGCGTAAAGTCCTACTTCTTTTGACCATTTAAGACCTTCTTCGCCTTTTTTATTAATAGGACATTTGACCAAACATAATCCGCAGCCTTTGCAAAGCTGTGTATAAACATACATTTTTGCTTTGCCTTTACCGCAACCTTCAAAGACCATGCCTTTATATTCTTGAGTCATTACCATTTGAACTCCTTTATAGTAACTTATACTTGAATGAGTTTTAATTTTGGATCTCATTCCTTATCAGAATGGTCTCCCAAAATTGGGCACTCCCTGCTCCTTGTTTATACTGAGGTTTTATCCTGTATTAATGACATACCAAGTTCAAGAGCTCTGTCGTTAAGATCTCTGAGTTCTGGTTTTGCTTTATATTTTTTGCCTAAAGCCAGTTCCATAGCATCTTTAACGTATTTCATCTCGACAACGTTTGTTGCTTTTAAGATTACACCAAGAACAATGATGTTAAATACTCTTGATGTTAACTTTTCGTTAGCCATTTTGTTTGCAGGAATTCCGATTATTTCTTTTGCTTCTACTTCAGGCTTTGTTAAACAAACAGAAGTATCATAAATAACGGTTGTATTTTTATCAACATAAGTTCCGCAACGTTCAATAGCTCTGTCTGAAAGCATCATAACAATGTCGCCTTTTGAAAATCTTGGTTCTCCAATTTCAGTGTCAGAAATTTGACAAAAAGCGATACTTACGCCGCCTCTTTGCTCAACACCAAAATTAGGAATGTATAATACTTTTTTATCAGCTGCATAACCGGCTTCAACAAGGATTTTAGCAATACTTTGTACGCCCTGTCCACCTTCACCGGCTAATACTATTCTTGCTCTGGTCATTACTTAACTCCTTCCAATCCTTGAGGAACAACAAGTTCACCTACTTTGAAGTATTCTTCCATTGTTTCGAGTCTTGCCCAGGTATTTTCGTTGTTTGTTCTCCAGTTAAGTGGGCAGACAGAAAGTACTTCAATGAAGGAGAATCCGCGTCCGTCTGCAACATTCTGAAGACCTTTCTTCAGCATTGTTTTGAGTTGACGGTTATTGCCGACGGTTGCTCTTGTTACATACGCTTTATCGGTATCAACAATTGAAGCTACCATTTCAGCACCTTTTGCAGGTTTACCGGTAATATCAATGTCTCTTCCATAAGGAGTTGTTTCTGTTACTTGACCTGGCATAGTAGTTGGAGCCATTTGTCCGCCTGTCATTCCATAATTTGTATTATTAACAAGAACAACAAGCATTTTTTCATTTCTGACAGCTGCATTTACTAAATGCTGTGCACCGATAGCAAGACCGCCGCCGTCACCCATATAAGCAATACCGACAGTGTCGGGTCTTGCTCTTACAACGCCGTAAATAACCGGAGTTGTACGACCATGGTGAGCTTGTATTGTATCTACGTTCATATAATTCCAGGACAGCAAGCTGCATCCGATATCACAGCCAAAAACTGCTCTTTCGTGCAGATTTAACTCATCAATAGCAAATGCTAATGTTTTTAAAGTCATACCGTGTCCGCAACCGGGGCAAAATTTGCTTGCACCGACGTTGGGGTTTTGTGCTTGCGGTAGTCTTGGAGGAGTATCAAGAATTTGTTGCATCATTCTTTCCTTTATTAATTATTTGTTATAATCCTCTAAAATTAATAAATGTTCTGCTTATTAGCAAGCAGCCATTTTATTAACCATTTGTTCAACTTTTTCAATGATATCGTTGCCTGTTACGCCAACACCCATTTTATAGAGTGTATCGTAAGGAGTTGTGATACCATAAATTTTTTCAAGAACTATTCTTGCAAGCTGTCCGTTTGCTGATTCTGTGAATAGAACTTGTTTTGCTCTTGAAACAGCTTTTCTTATTGGTTTAACAGCAAGCGGTCTTAATGTAATTGGTCTGAACAATCCGGCTTTAATACCTTTCTTTCTTAATTCATCTACAGCGGTCATAGCGCTTCTTGCTACAATACCGTGAGCAATAATAAGAACTTCAGCATCATCTGCAAAGTATTCTTTGTACTCTTCAAGTTCAGGAGCAATTCTGTTAAATTCTACTTCATATTCGTCAAGAACTTCCATAAGTTCTTCTTCAAGGTTGAAGCAGTTTCTCATATGAACAGCATCTCTGTCAATTCCTGCTGTGCCTTCAGCTCTGAGATATGGAGTAGCCGGAATCATGTCAATTCCTCTTGATTTAGGATCGTACATAACTACGGGTTCTCTCATCTTACCCTGATAGCCATCTGCAAGAATAAATGTCGGAAATTTGTATTTCCATGCTGTGTTGAATGCTTTGATTGTGTAATCGTAAAGATCCTGGTGACCGGCTGTTGAATAAACGATTCTATAACCTTCACCGTTTCCGCCGAAGCAGGTTAATGTTGTTTCCTGTTGTGCATAAATAACAGTTGCGGTACTAGGTCCGCCTCTTTGCATTACTGCACATACAAAAGGGATTCTCATCATTTCAGCCATTGACATAGCGTCTTGCATAATTACGTTACCAGGTCCAGCTGTAGCTGTGAAAGCTTTCTTTCCAGCTAAAATGCCTCCAACTGTTGAGAAGCCTGCGGAAATTTCATCTTCGGTTTGAAGAAATCCAGCTTCTGTCTTAGGAAGCAGCTTGCACCAGGTATGCATGATCTCGTTCTGTGGGGTAATTGGATAACCATACATAAATTCTGCACCGGCAGCTATGGCGGCATAAGCTATGACCTCGTTACCGGTCATAAATGCTTTTGTGTCTTCTTTAATAAGCTTATTTACCATGTTTTCATACCTTCCAGGTTTAATATAACTAACACCTTATTTTTAAGATACTATAAAAATGCTTCTAGTGAACAAAAAAATTTTATTTTTCTCCGAAGAGTTCTTTTACAGGGTATTTGAAACGTTTTTTAATAAATTATAATATCTTAAAAAATATTGATACTTAATCAGATGTTTTTTAACAGAAATAGTTTCTGAATTAGATTATTTTTGTTTATTTTGCTCTACTTTAAGAAATTTTGTAGGGTGCAGATTTCTGCACCGATTCAGTTAGTATCGGTAAATTTGCTAATAAGAACTGCACAAAACTTTCATATGCTACAAAAATTACCTGTTGCTGACAATTACTTTAAATTTTTATTTCTTTTTTAAGTTAGAAGTTTTTAAATGCAGAAATTCAAGTTTTTATAGTCAAGACAGTTATATTGTGTGGGTATTATCCGCAACAGGTAATTTTCTTCGCCGATGAAAAGTTTTTAGCAGTTCTAATTCGCTTTTTGTAAAATATTTAGTAATTTATATTAATTTATTTAGGGATTTTTTATTTTTGTTTATTCTGACTTGTTTTAAGAAGGTTGTGTTTAATCAGGAAATTATAAACTTTATCTGCCAGAGGAGTGGCAATAACTGGTCCCAGAAAACGCACGGTAAAAGCAAAAGCCAATAAAGGAACCATAGACTTTAATCCTTTTACTATAATATCTTTTTCAGGAATCTCTGCATTAATTTTTTCAAACCTTTCACCTAGAGTTTTACTAAAACGTTTAACCCAGTCTGTTAAGGCATATCCTCCAGCAATACCAATAATTCCAGTTAAAATGTGATTTGTAATAAATATTGGTTTGCGTTTTTCAGGTATCTTCTTTGATACAACAGTGTTTGCTATGTAATAGCTGGTAAAACATGCAGCCAATATAGGAGGAAGGTGCTTTTTTAAAGTTTGAAGGTTAGTTACAGTTACTTGCTGACTTTCTTTATCAATCTTTATATGTTTATTTTCTTTGTTAACTTTAACTGATTCTTTTGCAGCCCATTGTACAACTCTATCGACTTTTTCATTTCTGGCTATTCTTGTTAATACATTTACTTTCATTGTTTGTCACTCCTTATGAAATTTTTAAATAATTCCTGCTGAGAATTATTTAAAAACATTGAAGTTGACCAGTCTTTATTGTCCTTTTTTGGAAAAAGTTTATCCATTAAAGGAGGAATGGCTTTAAACAGTAATACAGTTTGCAAAGGAGCAACGATAAAAATTGAACCGTAATTAACAAGATAATTAAAGGAATCAAACTGTTTTGTTCCTTCCTTATATGGAAATGAACCTGATTTAGATACATTTTTAACTGCTGTAGTGCCCAATTTTCTTATATGTCTTGCAAGAGGAATGTACACCAGAGCAGTTAATCCGAAGCTTATCAGCGATGATGCAATTGATTTTACTGCAGGATATTTTTTATCTTCTTTTTTAGCCCCTGGTACAGCTAATATTGCTGCGGGTCTTAAAAAAACACCGAGAATAAATGTGATTATTTCTTCAAACATGGAAGCATTATTTTCAGCCAATTTTAAATAATTATGTAAGTTTTTGTTTTTTAAAAACCCTTCAGGTATTTTTTCAGCCAGATATTCAGGAAAGCCTGAAAAACTCAAGCTAACTTGAGTTTTTTTAGTTTTTGCCTGTTTATAGTTGGGTTGAATGTTATTTTTAAATGAATTGATCTGCATGGAATAATTTCTGTTTATTATTGCTACGTTATAATTAACGTCAAACAAATAAAAAATTGTCCTGATTCATATGAAAAATTTATTTGAGTTTATCTATCCTTGTACTATGAAACTGTTTAAAATATTGAATAATTTGAATTAAAAAGGCAAAAACGTGAATCAGGATATTTCAAAGCAGTCAGCGATAAAGTTTGTTGTTTTACTCGGGCTTGTGAGTCTTTTTGCCGATATGACTTATGAAGCGGCAAGAAGTATAACAGGCCCATATCTGGCTGTTTTAGGTGGAAATGCTGCTGTTGTTGGTTTTGTAGCAGGTTTTGGAGAATTAATAGGATACACTTTGCGTCTGTTCTCAGGTTATTTAAGTGATAAAACTAAACAATACTGGGGATTAACGATATTTGGCTATATAATTAATCTTATGGCCGTTCCTTTGCTTGCACTGGCAGGACACTGGTGGGTTGCATCATGTTTAATTATAACTGAAAGAATTGGAAAAGCACTTAGAGTTCCTCCAAGAGATGCAATGCTGTCACATGCCACTCATGAAATGGGCAGAGGTTGGGGTTTTGGTATTCATGAGGCAATGGATCAAATAGGTGCATTACTCGGTCCGATTATTGTCATTTTGGTACTTTTTTTTAAAGGGGGATACAAAGAAAGTTTTGCAATTTTACTGATTCCTGCCCTGCTTGCAATAAGCATACTTGTAATAGCAAAATTACTGTATCCAAATCCGCATGACCTTGAACCGAAAACTATTGAACTTAAAACAAAAGGATTTTCAAAAATTTTCTGGTTGTACGTTACGGCTATTGGTCTTATTGCCGCAGGCTATGCAGATTTTCCACTTATAGCGTTTCATTTTAAAAAGATATCTGTTGTGCCTGATATCTGGATACCGATATTTTATGCCGTTGCGATGGGAGTTGATGCCATTGCAGCATTAATACTCGGCAGATTATTCGATAAAATAGGCATTATAGCGATGGTTCTTGCTGCTTTTATAGCTTCTCTCTTTGCTCCGTTTGTTTTCCTTGGAGGATTTTATCTCGCACTTGTTGGCATGATAATCTGGGGAATAGGCATGGGCGCACAGGAATCCATAATGAGGGCAACCGTTGCAGGATTGGTTTCAGCAAACAAACGAGCAACAGCTTACGGAGTTTTCAGTACAGGTTATGGAATTTGCTGGTTTTTGGGCAGTGCTTTGATGGGGATACTCTATGATATTTCTCTTCCGGCATTAATTATTTTCTCCGTATCAGTACAGCTTCTTTCAATACCTATATTATTTCTGATACATAAAAGAGGTAAGTTAGCCATATAAGATAATATCCTTCACCATGCAGTTAATTGTTCCTTTTAAATTATTAATTATTATTGAAAATGATTAATAAAACGGAGGGGGAATTTTGAAAAAGTATGTTTGTGAAATCTTAGGGACTTTTACCTTAGTGTTCATAGGATGTGGAGCAGCAGCTTTAGGAGGAGATATACTGGGACAGTTAGGAATAGGTTTTGCTTTTGGTTCTGCAATAGTTGCCATGGCATACGCAATAGGACCGATTTCAGGCTGTCATGTAAATCCTGCCGCAAGTATCGGCATGTTTGTTGCGGGCAGAATGAATTTTAGAGAACTGATAGCATATATTATTTCTCAAAGTTTAGGAGCGTTTATTGCAGCTGCAATACTTGCAATGATAGCTCAGGGTAGGATTGTCGGTTATGATGTTACTGTAATTGGCCTTGGACAAAATGGCTGGGGGGCAGGTTATCTTGGAGGTTATAAAGTTATTGCTTCAATTTTATTTGAGCTTGTTGCATCGTTTATATTTATAACGGTAATTCTTCAGTCTACACGGGATGAAGTTCCAAAACAGTTTGCAGGTCTTGCCATAGGTATAACACTTGCGGCTTTAGTAGCTTTTGGGTTTCAAATAACAGGAACTTCAGTTAATCCTGCAAGAAGTTTAGGCCCTGCATTGATAGTAGGCGGAAAAGCACTCTCTCAAGTCTGGATGTTCCTTATAGTTCCAAGTTTGGGAGGAGTTTTAGCAGGAATGTTCAGCCGTTACATTAATTCAGCAGAATCAGGTGCTATCTAACTTTTAGGTTTTTCTTTTAAAGCATCGATAGGTATGATTATCCATTCGCCGCGTCTTGTAATAGTTCTTGTTTTATCATCAAGCAGAGCAGCTCCACCGGCTGTATTATCTGCCAGTTTAACGCTGTCATCGCATACTAAATCAAAATTATGAGCTTTTCGCAGCTGTTGGCATGTAAGATCGTCTTTTATATAATGATCAATCCTGTCAAAAATTAATTCTCTTAAATTATCTTTGCCAAAATCTTCACGATTGGAAACTACAGTTTTATTTAAACCAAGTGCAAGAGGTCCTGTTAAGACTAATAAATTAGCCCCTTCATTTATTTTTTGAATTGCATGCTGTGCTACAGTATCGACATATTCACCAATAGCATTTGTACGTGCAATTTTAAATACTTTTGCTCCATATTTATTAATTTGAAAAGTTGTAGAGTTTTTATCCTGATCAGCAACATTGTAATATTTTGATTTTTTCAGTACGTTAATGGCATCTTTATCTTTTTTATTGTCAAGTTCTATTCTGTTCTCTGTAGCAATTCTGGCATTACCGGTTTTAATCAGGGCATTAATAGCAGTTTCTTCTTTTATATCCATAGATTTGGCGTAATTTTCAATAATTCCTTTTGTTGACGCGCCCAGTTTGCCTAATCTTGTAAAACTCTTTTTCTTTATGTCCATTGCCAAATTATGGCTGCTTTCAGAGGTTTGTATCTGCATATATTTTTCATCCAGAACCTGAATATTAACACTGCCAAAGCCACCGCCGGTCATAACACCGACGGCATAGAATCCTTCCTTGAATTCATCCTTATATTTCGGGTGATTTGCAAGTATTTGGGCAATACCAATACCTGTGCCTCCTAAATCTTTTGTAGGTATAAACTTTAAATTATCTGCGACTTCAATATTTTTATTATTTTCTTTAAGTTTGTTTGGAAGTTTTGATAAATCAACATTAGTAAGACTTTTGCCATCAGTCGTTTTTAAGTTTGCAATAATAATTGCTTCTTCATCCATAATTGGTCCGGGTAGAAATAATGCAAGGCTGTTTAATTTTTTTTCTTCTTTATCAAGCCCTTTTTCTTTAATTACGCTTACTGCTCTTTTGCTTGCATTGGTAATAACCTTTGAAAGTTGATCTATAAAATTTTCTGAGGAAGAAAAGCCATTTATATTATCATTTAAAAAGCTTCCTCGTTGTTCAAAGAGATCCTTGCCGTCATCTGTTTGAGCCAGTATTTTAACTGAACCTCTGGGATCACTAGCTCCAATATCCAGTATTAATCTATGTTTAAAAGAAATATTATCTTTCTTTTCATAATTTTGTGTGGCAAAATGGGAATTTGATATTCTATTAAACAGTCTCATTTATCCTGTCTCCTAAAAATTACTTCTTCTTTTGATTAAAAAACACTAAACTTAAAAAGTTGCTGGAAGTAGTCTCAAAAGTCCAAATTTTTTAAATTTGAAATTTATGAGACTAGCCGATAGCTTCTAATAAATTAATAAATTAGTTTATTTAATATATATTTACAAATAATCGTTGGGCGAATTCGGGTTATAATTTCACCACTTTCTGTTTTATGCCTAAATATAATATTTTTATTAAGCAAACTTAGAATATTAGCTTATTTTTCTATACTTAAAGATTTATTTGTGCTAAATAAGAATTATACTCGACTTAAATAGCTGTTTATTCAATTTTTAATATGGGGAATATGTTCAATGTTTAAATTATTTTTTAGTTCCGATTTTACAAATATCGTTTTAACTGCTGTAGGCGCTTTAGCAGGTGGTTTTTACGTATATGTTGCTACTTATTTTTTATGTAAAAAACTTATCAAAAAAGAAGAATTTTTAAAAAAAGAACAAAAATTTGATAAGGTTTTATTACAGAGTTTAAAAAATAACTCGGTTAAATCTATTGATGATCTGGCTCATCTTTGCAAAGGGTTATCAGGTTCTGATTTAGAAGATATAAATTACAGAAATGACTTAAGCAAACTTTTACGCAGATTTTATACAAAACTAATTTCTCAGGAACTCGATAAATCCCTACAGGATGAAGATATTTTAAACTGGAAAGAAAAAATAACCGAATTTATACGTATTAACGACAAAATGTTTCCATATACAGACCTGCCGATTGCAGACAGAGCTATTTTAAATGATATATCATCTTTTTTAGATAATGGTGATAAAGAATCAATTAGAAGAAAACTCTCTGAAATGGCTGGAATGATACAGGTTAAAAATCAGGAATTAGATAAAGCACAGGATCTAAGTAATTGGTCTGTTCCGTTAGCAGCTACCGGACTTATATTAACTATATTTTTTGGAATCATTGCAATATTTATTAAATAAGACCGCTGCATAACTTAAACTTTTATTTGTTTTAATAAGAGCCGGAGATTATCTCTGGCTCTTATTCTTTTACATGATTATTATATGGTTATCTGTTAATAAGCATCAATAATACACCTGTAAAAAATACCGGGAAACAGCACATAAAAAATAGCTGAACCGTAAAATTAATTAAATCGCCCATACACTTAATTCCCTCTCATATTGTTGTTTAATTAATAATACATATCTTAATTGTTTTAATAATTAAAATAATCCTCCATAGGGTTTAGACCAGG
>JAQVCB010000006.1:0-29424 GCA_028689995.1 Candidatus Gastranaerophilales bacterium | reverse complement strand
TTTTGTTCAAAACCGTCTTCCTTTTGAATTTTAAAGGAAATACTGTTTCTAAGCAGTATATATAGCGTTAAAATAATAGCTGACCAGAGAAGAGCTGCCTGTATATAGTTAATAACAGGAGCATGAAGTGAATTTGCTATTACAGCATTCCATCCCATCATAACAATCCATATAGGAAACAGCATAAAACCGCAAAATATTCCGGTAAAAACAATACCCACCAGAAGAATACCTGATAGTCCCGATATTTGAATAATTTTAAAATTTTTATTCATAATATTTTATTTTTCTCCTGATTTGAGGTTTTTATACAAGTAAACAATGGTTTTAATTAATTGACGTTTTCTTAATTTTTAGTCAGACAAAGTTTATTAGAGATATCATTTAACGAAAACTTTTTTGGAGCGGTATAATAATTT
Organism: Candidatus Gastranaerophilales bacterium; assembly: GCA_028689995.1. GTDB lineage: Bacteria > Cyanobacteriota > Vampirovibrionia > Gastranaerophilales > UBA9579 > JAQVCB01. The sequence continues at coordinate 29,005 of JAQVCB010000006.1, read as the reverse complement.
CTAAAAATTCTTTTTCATTTAATATTTTAACACCAAGTGACACTGCTTTGTTATATTTAGAACCTGGACTTTCTCCTACAACTACAAAATCGGTTTTACTACTTACGCTTCCTGAAACTTTACCACCTAACTCTTTAATTATATCACCAGCTTCATTTCTATCAAAAGTGGATAATGTACCTGTAAGTACAAATGTTTTACCTGCAAGAGGTCTTTCCTTTTGAATTTCTTCTTTGGATTCTTCTGTTTTAACTCCTGCTTTTTTTAATTTTTCGATCATATCAAGATTATCAGGATCTTCAAAATAAATTTTTATACTTTGTGCTATTTTTTCTCCGATTCCTTCAATACCGGCAAGCTCTTCAACTGTAGCTGATTTTATATTGTCAATTGAGTGAAAATTTCTGGCTAAAATTTCTGCTGTTTCTTTGCCTACGTATCTTATGCCAAGAGCGTTAATAAACCGTCCAAGAGGTCTTGTTTTACTTATCTGTATAGAATTAATTGCATTAGAAGCTGATTTTTCTGCCATTCTTTCGAGAGAAAGCATGTCCTGTACAGTTAAAATATAAAGATCAGAAGGGTCTTTAACAAGGTTTTTTTCGATGAGCTGATTGACGAGAGAACCGCCAACACCGTCTATATCCATAGCTTCTCTGCTTACCCAGTGTTCAAGTCTGCCTCTTAACTGGGCAGCGCAGCCCATTATATTTGGACAGTAATAAATAACTTCATTTTCTTTTCTTGCAAGAGGGGTTGCACAAATCGGACAGCGTTTTGGAAACTTAAACGGTTCACTATCCCCTTTTCGTGCTGACAGGTCAACTCCAATTACTTTTGGAATAATTTCTGCTGCTTTTTTTACAATGACTTTATCGCCTATTCTAAGTCCTAACCTTTCAATTTCATCTGCATTATGAAGACTGGCTCGAGAGACAGTCGTTCCTGCAAGTTTTACAGGTTCAAGGATTGCAACAGGTGTAATTGCACCTGTTCTCCCGACACTGATTTCAATATCTTCCAATACTGTTGGTGCTTCTTCAGGCGGAAATTTATAAGCTATTGCCCATCTTGGACTTCTGGCGGTATATCCGAGTTCCTGCTGTTTTGCCAGATCATTTACTTTAATAACCACTCCGTCGGTTGCATACTCAAGATCAAATCTTTTTTCATCCCAGTATTTGCAGAATTCAAACGCTTCGCCAATATTTTTGCAAAGTTTACTTGTCGGGTTGACTTTAAAACCCATTTTTTTGAATATTTCAAGAGTTTTCCAGTGAGTTTCGGGTAATTCTCCTTCAAGCCCAAGAATTACTCCACCATAAACAAAGATATCAAGATCTCTATCGGATGTAACTTTTGGGTCAAGCTGTCTTACAGAGCCACTGCCTGCATTTCTGGGATTTGCAAATTCTGCTTCTCCAAGTTCTCTTCTTTTTTCGTTGAGTTTTTCAAAGGAGGATTTGGGCATGAAAACTTCACCTCTGGCATCGACCAGTTCAGGAAGTTTGTCGTCAGGAGAAAACAGTTTTAATGGAATGCTTTTGACTGTTCTGAGGTTTCTTGTGATATCTTCTCCGACAAGTCCGTCACCTCTGGTTGCTCCTTTTGTAAAAAGACCGTTTTCATAAGTCAGTGCAATTGCAAGGCCGTCAATTTTAAGCTCACATACAAACTCTATTTTTTCTTCTTCCGAAAAATATTTTTTAATTCTCTCATGCCAGTCGGTAAGTTCTTCGTCAGAATTTGCATTATCAAGGCTGTAAAGGCGAAATTTATGTTTTATCTGTTCAAATTTTTCTGAAATCACAGCTCCTACTCTTTGAGTCGGGCTGTCAGAAGTTATAAGTTGCGGATATGCTTTTTCAAGCTCTTTTAATTCATTTAAAAGCCTGTCATATTCGGTATCTAATATTTCAGGAGTATCTTTAACATAGTAAAGATAGTTGTGATAATTAATTTTATCCCTTAGTTCCTGAATTTTTGCAGGTATGTCAAATAAGTTAAGATTTTGCATAAATTTCCTTATATAGAGATTTAATGAAACAATTTTACAATAAAAAAATTTTCTGCCTAAGTATCAGGTTATATTTTGTTATAATCTTCTCAATAACTTATATAAAGAGATATTTTTAATGTATATAACTGACGCTTTAATTAAAATTTCTGATAAAAAGCCTGTATTATTTACTACTTCAGGTCATTGTCAGGGAAATCAAGTATTATCAAGATTTAATTTTCTTAATAAAGCCTTTAAATATGATTTTTCCGAGATAGACGGCCTTGATAATTTGCAAAATCCTGAAGGGATTATTTTAGAATCTCAAAAATGGGCAAGTGAAATTTATGAAAGCGGACAGTCGTATTATCTTGTAAACGGTTCCTCTTCAGGAATTTTAGCTCTGATGCTTTCAACAGCAGGTGTTGGAGAAAAAGTCCTGATAGCAAGAAATGCCCATAAATCTGTGATAAATGCTCTTGTTTTATCAGGTGCAGTGCCGGTATGGATAGATAATGACTGGCTTTATGACTGGGATATTCTGGCCGGTATGAGTCTTGAGAATATTGAGAAAGCTTTTGCAGAAAATCCTGACGTTAAGGGAATCTGGCTGACAAATCCTACTTATGAGGGTATTGTTTCGGATATTACCCCGATATCTAAATTCTGCAAGGAGAAAGGGATCTTTTTAATTGTGGATGAAGCTCACGGGGCTCTGTGGAATTTTTCAGACAGACTGTCCGAAACAGCAATAAAACAGGGAGCTGATGCGTCTGTCCAGTCTCTGCATAAGACAGCAGCCAGTTTGAATCAGGGTGCCCTCTTGCATTTAAGTAAAAATTCAAAAATTGATTCTGCAAAACTTCAACAATGCTTGAATATTGTTAATACTACTTCCCCATCTTACTTAATATTAGCCAGTATAGAAGGATCTATTGAATATCTGAATACAAGCGCAGGAAGAAAAAGACTTGATTGTTTGATTGAAGAGAGTAATAATTTCAGGCAAAATTTATCTTCTATCGGTGAAATAAATTTTCTCGAGGCAAAAAATAATTTTCAGGTTGATAAAACAAAACTATTTTTTGGTATTAAAAATGTTTCAGGTTATGCCCTTGGAGATCTTTTGCTTGAGAAATTCAATATAGAAGTAGAGCTTGACAATAATAAAGGTATTTTAGCCCTTACAGGAATTGGAACAGAAAGAAATAAATTTAAGAAATTGTCAGATGCGGTTATTAAGTCAGCAAATATACTAAAAAAAGTGTCTGTTAAAAATATTTCTTCCCCTTTTATAAAACCGGAAATGGTTTATACTCCAAGAGAAGCATTCTATAAAAGATCCGTAAAATCTGATTTAAAAGATTGTATCGGAAAGATTAGCAAGCAAACAATAGTTCCTTATCCGCCGGGAATTCCTGTTTTAATTGCAGGTGAATTAATCCGACAGGAGCATATTGATATAATTAAGGATAGGGATAAAATAGAAATAATTGCTGAATAAACATGAATATAAACTAATTTTTGAAGTGGTATATTATAGCTAAATGTTAATAATTTTTGATAAAAAGAATCTATATGATATACTTTTCAGAGTAAAAATAATTCGTAAATTATTTATATATACGGTTATTACGGTTTTTAGAAAGCGTGGGAGAATTTAAGGTTATGGAGATTCTGAATCAGTTAAATCCTGCAAGCTTTTACCTATTATTTGCCATAGTTAGTGCTGTTTTAGTCATTATCTATGGTTTTATAGTAAGAAAAAGTATTTTAAAGCTTGATGCAGGCAGTGCAAAAATGCAAGAAATAGCATCTTATATTGAAGAAGGTGCTAAAGCCTATATGAATAGGCAGTATTCCACAATTGCTATAGTAGCTTTAGTTTTGTTTACTCTCCTATTTGTAGTTTTTGGATTGCAAAAAGGCTGGCAATTCGGTGCTTTTGTTGCAGTTGGTTATCTTGTAGGTGCCGGATTCAGTGCATTGGCTGGTTATATTGGAATGTTTGTTTCTGTTAAAGCTAATGTAAGAACAGCTCAAGCAGCTAAGGGCGGTCTTGCAACTGCTTTAGATGTTGCATTCAGGGGCGGTACTGTTACAGGATTACTTGTTGTAGGTTTAGGTTTGCTTGGTGTAGCCGGATATTACGCTATTACATCACAGTTTTATTCTGTTACAGATGCTGTAAAACCATTGGTAGGTTTGGCTTTTGGTTCAAGTTTAATAAGTGTTTTCGCTAGACTTGGCGGTGGTATTTTTACAAAAGCTGCTGACGTTGGCGCTGATTTAGTCGGTAAGGTTGAAGCAGGTATCCCTGAAGACGATCCAAGAAATCCGGCTGTTATTGCTGATAATGTTGGTGATAACGTTGGTGATTGTGCAGGTATGGCTGCTGACTTGTTTGAAACATACGCTGTAACCGCAGTTGCTGCTATGCTTCTCGGTTCTATTCTTTTTAAATCTCAAATAGCAATTATTTATCCGTTAGCTTTAGCAGGTATTTCAGCTTTAGCTTCAGTTCTCGGAACTTTCTTCGTCAAGCTCGGCAAAGATAATAAAATTATGAAAGCTCTTTATTGCGGCTTGATTGCAAGTGCAATTATTTCGCTTGTCGGATTTTTCTTTGTAACTCACAGAATTTTCCCTGATGGACTTGGTGGAATATCACCTTTGACATTATGGATTGCTTCTTCTGTTGGTATTATAGTTACAGCTCTCCTTGTATGGATAACAGAATACTATACATCAACAGCATATAGTCCGGTACGTAATATTGCCAATGCTTCTGTGACAGGTCATGCGACAAATCTTATTGCAGGTCTTGCTTTAGGAATGAAGTCAACAGCTATTCCTGTTATCGTAATAGCACTTGGAATATTAACTTCTTATTCTTTAGCCGGTATTTACGGTGTGGCTTTAGCTGCGATGGCTATGTTGTCAATGGCTGGTATTGTAGTTGCATTGGATGCATATGGACCAATAACTGATAATGCTGGCGGTATTGCTGAAATGGCAGAAATGGGAGAGGATGTAAGAAATGTCACTGACCCGTTAGATGCAGTAGGTAATACTACAAAAGCTGTTACAAAAGGTTATGCAATCGGATCAGCCGCATTAGCAGCAATCGTTTTATTCTCATCATATATTCAGGATCTTAAAGATGCAGCTATGGCTGCAGCAGGTGCAACTTTCGGTGTTGCTGAAAGAATAACAGCTGCTTTTTCACTTTCAGATCCTTATATTATAGTCGGTTTATTTATAGGCGGTTTAATACCGTTCCTGTTTGCTTCTTATGCATTGGAAGCTGTTGGTAAAACCGCAGGCAAAGTTGTAGAAGACGTAAGAAGACAGTTCAGAGAAAAGCCGGGAATCATGGAAGGAACAGACAAGCCGGATTATGCTTCAACTGTTGATATTGTAACCAAAGCTGCAATTCAGCAAATGATGGTACCTGCACTTCTTCCTGTATTAGTTCCTATCCTTCTTCTTTTTATCGGTAAAATGATTCCTGTAGAATTTGCAGGAGCAAAGATGATCGGTGGAGTCCTTGTTGGAAGTATTGTTACAGGATTATTTGTTGCTGTTTCAATGACAACAGGTGGTGGTGCATGGGATAACGCTAAGAAATACATTGAAGATGGAAATCTTGGCGGTAAAGGATCATTTGCTCATCAGGCTGCGGTAACCGGTGATACAGTAGGCGATCCTTATAAGGATACAGCAGGCCCTGCTATCAATCCGATGATCAAAATTCTAAACATCGTTGCACTTCTGCTTGTTGCATTTCTTGTATAAATAGAAAAAACAAACTTTAGAGCCGGGAATAATTTTCCGGCTCTTTTGTATTATAATAAATTTAGTAAAATAGTTATAAGATCCAAATGATATATTAATAATGACTCAACTGTCATTGCGAGGGCTTTAGCCCGTGGCAATCTGACCAATTAAGTCTTTTGTAATTACTTGTTTATTAGCAAGATCCTCACGTCGCGGAGTTTACACTGAGCGAGCGAAGCGGAGTCGAATGTGCTCCTCAGGATGACAGTTTGATAAATTATATTGTTGAATTTACATAGTTGAATAGGTTTTATTCATAAACAATGATTCAAAGAAAGTTAATAAATTTATGATAAGAGAGAAAATTTTTGAATATACAATAAAAGCAATAAATGATGCAATAGTTTCAGGAAAGCTGGGAGAATTAAAAACTGAATTAAGTACGGAAATCAAAGCAAATTTGTCACTAGAAAAAACAAGAAATCCTGAATTTGGCGATTATGCAGTAAACATTTCACCGCTTGCAAGAAATGCAAGAATGGCTCCTCCAAAAATTGCAGAAGCAGTTATTGGTTTTATTGATGTTGATGGCATTGAAACAACTCAGATAGGCGGTTTTATAAACTTTAGAATAGGTAAAAGCTTATTAAACGAAAGCATAAAATCTATTATTGAAAAAAATATAGATTACGGCAGAAATAATATCGGCAATAGTGAAAAAGTCCTTCTTGAATATGTTTCTGCTAATCCGACAGGCCCTTTACATATAGGGCATGGAAGATGGGCTGCTGTCGGCAGTTCTATCTCTAACCTGATGAAATTTTCAGGATATGATGTCGATCAGGAATTTTATATCAACGATGCCGGAAATCAGATTAAAAATCTTGGTAAGTCTTTATGGATCAGAGTTTTGCAGGTACTTGGGTATGATGTAAAATTTCCTGAGAAAGAAGAAGAAGGATCAAAAAATTATTATCCCGGCGAATACTTAGTTGACGCTGCAAATGAATATTTAAAGCAAAACAGAGATAAGGCTGAAGAGTTTTACAAAAATAATCCTGATCCTTTAAATCCTTCGGAAGAAATTGTAAAAGAGATGTCAGACTATACAAAAGCAGTGATGCTTGAAGAGCAAAAGGTGCTGCTTGATAAGTTCAGGGTTAATTTTGATACATGGTACAGCGAAACAACCCTGTATAAAGAAGGTAAAGTCGAAGTTGCTCTTAAAAAACTTGAATCTCAAAATGAACTTTATAAAAAAGATGATGCTACTTGGTTTAAATCTACAAAGTATGGAGATGATCAGGATAGAGTAATTATAAAGTCAGACGGTTCGTATACTTATATGACAGCAGATGTTGCTTATCACTATGATAAGCTTCAAAGGGGCTATCAAAGGTTAATAAATATCTGGGGTGCAGATCATCATGGTTATGTTGCAAGGATGAAAGCCTCGATAGAAGCTCTTGGATATGATCCAAATTCTCTTGAAGTTCTTTTAGGCCAGCTTGTCAATTTGATTATTGGCGGCGAACAAATGAGGATGGGTAAAAGAAAAAAGATGCTTACTCTTGCTGATCTAATTGATGAAGTTGGAGTTGATGCAACCAGATTCTGGATGATTATGAGGAGCATTGACACTACTCTTGATTTTGATGTCGATCTTGCCAAGTCCTGTTCTGATGAAAATCCTGTGTATTACGTTCAGTATGCACATGCAAGAGCATCAAGCATACTCAGGATGGCTATATCCGACAGATTTGATCAGGATACCGGTAACACTTTACCTCCATTCATTACTTCTGATGAATTAAATGACCTTATTAAATTTGATTTTGATAGTAATATACTTAAAGCTCTGTGGAATACAACTGATGAAAAGGAACTGGAATCGACAAAAGCTCTCATTATAAAGCTTGAAACTTTTGAAGATATGGTTGTTAATAGTGCAAAACAGAGAACTCCTTATCAGATAGCAAGGTATATGCAGGAATTGTCAGGAGATTTTCATTATTTTTATACTTTTTCAAGAGTATTAAATATTGAAGACTCATTAATGAAAGCAAGATTATGTCTTGTATTTGCAACGAAACAGGTGCTTGCAAATGCCTTAAGATTGTTAGGTGTTTCTGCTCCTGAATCAATGTAACAGCACAGGCAATTTCACAGAATAAAAGACCCTTTATTCAAAACATGGTATTATTATATTAGTTATATAAACCATTTGGAGAGTGATATGTCACAAACGCCTATTTGTCCCGTTATTAGCGCTGGTCAGGATGTTCCACAGATTTGTACAGAAGAAAACTGTGCCTGGTATATGAAAGGTTATAAAACCTGTGCTGTCTATATTTTAGCTCATAACGCAGCTCTTGATATCAAGAAAAAACAGTCTGTAAGTTAAAAAACTCCGAATATTCGGAGTTTTTTAACTGGATTTTAAGAATTAAAAAAAATTAATCAAAAAGTGAACTTACTGATTCATCATCGTGAATTCTTGCTATTGCTTCACCAAGCAGATTAGCAATGCTTAACTGAACTATTTTCTGTGGCACATTTTGTTTAAGAGGAAGAGTATTTGTTACTATTACCTCTTTTATCGGTGAATTTTCGAGTCTTTCAAGTGCAGGACCGCTGAATAAAGGATGAGCTGCACAGACGTATACTTCAGTAGCACCTTCTTTTATTAGGAGTTTTGCCGCTTCAGTTATTGTACCTGCTGTATCGATCATATCATCAACTAATATTGCTGTTTTTCTTCTAACATCGCCTATAAGATTTTCTACTTCAGCTATATTGTGAGCCTGACGTCTTTTGTCGACTATAGCAAGAGGTGCATTGAGTTTTTTGGCGTATGCTCTGGCCCTTTCAACTCCGCCTGCATCAGGACTTACAACTACAATATCTGATCTGAATTTCTTTTCTTTAATATACTTGATTAAAATCGGGGCAGCATAAATATGATCAACGAGAATGTTAAAGAATCCCTGAATTTGTCCTGTATGTAAATCCATAGCAAGAATTCTGTCAGCACCTGCTGTTGTAAGTAGGTCAGCAACTAATTTTGCTGAAATTGCTTCTCTTCCAGCTGCTTTTCTATCCTGTCTTGCGTAAGCATAATAAGGAATAACAGCAGTGATTGATTGAGCGCTCGCTCTTTTAAATGCATCAATCATAATTAAAAGCTCAACAAGGCTTTTATTAGGATCACATAGTGGCTGAACAATGAAAACGTCATCTCCTCTAATACTCTCTTGAATCTGAACGTATATTTCGCCGTCACTAAAGTTCTTAATTACCATCGGGCCGACATTTGTACCCAGATAGTCTGCAATTTCTCCAGCAAGCTCAGGATTTGCTCTTCCTGTAAAAATTCTAATATCGTGAGTAGGCTTAATTTTTGTTTCCTGTTGGGACATTGGCATCTCTATCACCATCTTGGATCCTCCATTTATTAGAAATTAACTGTCTTTTTTTGTTTTTTTAGTAACCCAGTCTTCGATTACTGTTTGTTTTCCTCTGGCTATAGCCAGTGAATTTTCGGGAACGTCCTTTGTTATAACCGATCCCGCTGCCACATTTGCATTTTTTGAAATTTTAATAGGAGCAACAAGTACTGAATTAGAGCCTATTTTAACGTCATCTTCTATATCAGTCTTTGATTTAACTTTTGTCAAAGGATTATAATTGGCTGTAATTGTTCCGGCTCCTATATTTACGTTTTTGCCTAATGATGAATCACCAACATAACTTAAATGAGATACGTTTGTAAATTCATCTATAGTTGATTTTTTTACTTCAACGAAATTGCCTATCCTGACATCACTGCTTATTTCAACATTGTCTCTTATATGTGCGAAAGGTCCGATAGAACAATTGTTTAAAATAATGGCATTTGAAACTCTCGATTGGAATATTTTTACATTATTGCCGGTTTTTACATTTCCACCGATAAAAAGATCGGGGCCGAGTACGCAGTCTTTGCCAAAAATATTTTCTCCTTCAAGAACACATCCCGGATAAATTACTGTATCCTGCTCTATTTGTGTTTCAGGAGAAATCCATGTGCTGTCAGGGTCCATAATTGTTACGCCATTTTCCATTAAATTATCCAATGTTCTTATATTTAAAAGATAATTAGCGGATGCAAGATCAAATCTTGAATTTATACCAAATATTTCATCATTGTCTTCAAGAGTGTATGCCTGCACTTTAAGATTTTTTTTGACAGACCAGTCAACGATATCGGTTAAATAATATTCACCCTGTTTGTTGTTGGTTGTAAGCTCAAAAAATGCCGGCGATACATGTTTCCATTCTATACAATATACACCTGCATTAACTTCTTTGACCTGTTTTTCTTTAGGATTTGCATCTTTTTCTTCAACTATTTTTTTAACGCTGTTGTCAGAATTTCTGATAATTCGCCCGTAATTTTCGGGATCGTCAAAAATAGTCGACAAAACTGTTAATGCGGCATTGTTTTGTCTGTGAAAATCTATAAAATCCTGTAAAGTTTCTGATGTTAAAAGCGGAGTATCTCCACATAAAACAATGACAGTCCCTTTAAAAGATTTAAGACTGTCATAGGCTTTAAATACTGCATCTCCTGTTCCAAGCTGAGGTTCCTGCTTTATGGAAACAATAGATTTACAATTTTCTTTATAGGTACTATTAATAAAATCTGTAACTTTTTCTGACTGATGACCAACTATAGTAAATATTTCATCAATTGAAGATACTTCCAAAGTCGAATTAATAACTCTTTCTAGCAATGTTTTACCAAGAACTTTATGCATAACTTTTGGAAGAGATGATTTCATTCTTGTTCCTTTGCCTGCTGCAAGAATTATGGCCTTAATATTATTGCTTGAATTCATTTTATCCTCGTAAAAGTATAAACTTTTTAGAAATTCTTCATGGAGGGTGCAGAAAAATTCAATTTTCGAAGAAAATTAGGATTTTTCAATCCCGATTATTGGAAAGGTGAAACACATGCACAGCCGCGATGAGCGGGTGGGCTTGTGTATAACTGGATCATGGAAGTTACGAGAAAAATTTTAATTTTTCTGTATCTTCATGTTTATTATTAAACAAAAATGCTTTCATGGGTTGATTTTTAAATTATCAAAGTTACATTTTATTTACAAAAAGTATTAAATTTTCAATAATATAACCTGAACTGCTAAATCGATGAATATATTATTAATAGTAGTTTGTCACCCTAAGTGAAGCGAAGCGGAATTGAATGGGTCTTACTAATTTTCGATTTTATACTAAAAGCGTTCATTGGCAAGCTCCACGGAGCCTGTCCTGAGCGTAGCCGAATGGAGTCGGGATGACTATTTGAATTAAATTGTTAGATTCTAATTTAATTCAAAAATAATTTTAATTAGCAGTTCAGGTAATATACCATTTCAAAAATGAATTTGGGATTTTAACAGCAAACAACTCGTTTTAGTATATTTAAAAAGGCAATTTAAAAGACCCTTTTGTTTTATTATTTTAAGATCGTTTAGTTGGAGAAAAACATGAAATTGAATCCATATTCGATTATTAAAATAAATCCGGCAAATTCAATGTCAAAAACCAAAAAACCTCATCTTCAGAGTCTGAGAGGTTATAATGGTTATGACCGGGAAGCTGATATATATGATGATTGGTTAATACGTGTAAATGAACGATATACTAAATTAAAATCAAAATTCGTATTATACAAGGCAAAGAAAGCATTAAAAACATATATAAAAGAAGATCCCCCTATTTCAAAAGAGGAAAAAAAGGAACTTATAAAGGAGCTTTTTCCTTCAGGTTTTCGGGATATTAAATTAACACAAAGCGATAATATTGGTGACTGTTATCTTATAGCTTCTCTTCAGGCGTTGGTTAATTCAACCAGTGATAAATTATCTTTCGAAGATTTTTTCTCGAATATTATAAGAAAGCAAAAAGATGGAACTTTTAAAGTTACTTTTCCAGGACAAAACTTGTTTCCTGTTAAAGTTGCAAGGGAAGAAGCTGAATATGGACAGGTTGCTCCCGGAGATAATTTCAGAAAACTTACTTATGAACATATAAAACCTATGAATGCAGATATTGGTTTTAAAATTATTGAAAGAGCTTATGGACGCCTTATAAGGCAGTTAGAAATATTCAATTCATTAGGCCAAATGTCAAAAAAAAGAATTGAAGATACACTCGTATTAATTGATGGGGGATTCGGACATGAAGCACTCCAAAATTTGACCGGATGGAAACCTGTTTTAATTAAAAAACCTTGTAAAATGCGTAGATTTCTTGATAAATTTGCTAAAAATCCCGACAATTATGTAATGACTGTAGGAACTGTTTCTGAAAGATCTGCCCCTACAATATTTCATGTGATATTTACTAATGACGGGGACAAGATTGTGTATATGGATGAAGCTCGTGAAATTTTAACAAGGCATGCCTATGCCCTGAAAAGTGTAAATCCTGATAAAAAGGAAGTTTTTATTACTGATCCGAATATTCCTTCAAAAGAAATTAAAGTTAGTTACAATAATTTTCTTAAATATTTTTCCTGTGTATCAGGGGTGAAAGTCCCTAAAAAATCAGCTTTTTAACTATAAAAGTTTTGCTGAACCTGTTTTTAATGCCTCTAACTCTGACAATGATTTTCTGGTAATAGTTTCAACAAATTCTTTATAAGTTTTGGTAGATCTATTTAAATTTTTAATATATTCGTTAGTTTGAAAACTTTTATCATTAAAATTTTTTAGAAACGCCAGAACAGCATTTTGAGAATAATATTCCGCATATTTTGCTGAATTTTTGGAAATATCAGGATTAATAAGATTTTTCATATCAAGGTCGTTAAAAAACAGGTGAAGATTGCCTTTATCAAAACACAAATTAATACTATCCGATTTTAATGAAATATTATTTGCCAATAAAATTGCAATTTCTTTAGAAATTTGTGAAAAGAAACCGGCACATTTTTCATTATCAACATGATCTTTTGCATCAATTACAGGATTAATATTATGGGATCTTTCTTTAACGTCAAATATTTGAAAGGAATGAGAAGAATAAGGTTTCATGCGTATTGCAGGAAAATTATAGCCGTTTATTTTAATAGGATATATTTCTGAAATATCGTTAACTCTTAAACCAAGATTTCTTAAAATTTCTGTATTTTTAGGTTCATTAAGAGCATTACGCCATTTTTGAGCTTGCAGTTCCGGATAATTGGCACGTGAACAAATTGCAATAGCATATGGAGTATCATTTATTTTTACCTGATAGACTGCTTTTGTGCCACCTGAATTTAAAAATTTGGGATAAATTTTCTTGCCGTTTATTTGAAAAATAAAATCCTTTTTTCCTCTGATCTTCGAATTCATAATCATATAAAGATTATCAGGATTAAGCATTTTATCTAAATCTAATACAGGTGTTAACCGGGATTTATTTATATTTTCAGTTAATTTTCTTATTGAACCGGCAATATTTTTAAATAAATCTAATATAGAGTTACTTTTAGAAAAAAAACATTTTTGTCCGCTGTTAATAATTCCATGAAACTGTAATTTATCTTTTGCAGGTCTGGTTTTTAAACCATAAATCCTGCTATTATCAGTAAAATTATATATTGGAACTGAATTACAAACTTTCAAAATAATATTTTCCTATTATGATATAATTACAGACTCGATTTTTGTACTGCGGTTAAAGTTGCAAGCGACTTGCTTGACAATGCAATTCAACTTTAACAAAACAGCTTCTAACTTTTCTTTATTAATAAGGAAAAACGTAAACAATAATTGCGTAAATTTTTAGTTTTATATCAGAAATTTAGGCAGTAAATGCAGCAGGGTTTTTTAGATCATTAACAAATTCATCAATAAGCTCTTTTGTGACAGAATCCATTATATAGATATGAGAATAATGCCGTTCCTCATTATCAATTGAAAGTGTCTGACAGGAAAGAGTATATTTGAATATAATTTCGTCATTTGGTTTTCTAAAGCGGATTGCCAGAGATAATGGAGTTCGCTCAATCCATAAATTAAGATTTGGATAAATAGATTGAACAATTTTTAACTGTCCTTCAGCATAACAGGCAAGATCTTCACACTTAATTGCTTTATTTATCTCTGATTTATAGGGATTGCGTGCAAGATGATCCCATAGAACAATGGCTGAATGCCCATTGCGTGAACCGGCAAAGGTAGTATCAGGAGAACCGATATATTCAGGATCGTCCGGGGGAAAAAGCTGATATTTTACTTTAGTCATAAATAATCCGCAGGGCCAGGGGCTGCCAATCCATTTATGACCGCTCATCACAATAGAGTTAACCCATGGAAGACGAAAATCAAAGACAGGTCCGCAGGAATAAACTTTTTTCTGTTTATAAGCCATTTCAATAAATGGCATATAAGCTGCTGCAAGTGCGCCGTCAACATGAATCCAATAGCCGTTGCGAACATCAGTATGCTTTTCCCTGTCGTAAATTACAGTGCGGTCTATCAGGTCGTATTTTTCAAAAATAGGCATTAATTTTTCGCCCATTACCTTTACATCGTCATAAGCCCCTTTAAAAGTTGTCCCGTAGTTACAGCAGATAAGGATGGGATAACCTTTTGATGCAAAAAATTCAACTAAAACAGCAAGCTTATCTATATCAATAGCTCCAGAACCCAGTTTACCGCCAACTGAAGGAACTTCTGAAAATTTTTTTGTCCATTCACCCGAATAATTTAAAGGATTTTGTCTTGGGTAAAATTTTTTCCCGATTTCGTAAAATGTATGTACATTAAGAACCCGCATGGCTTTTATGATTGAATAGTGCGTATCTTCAGAGAAAAATGCAACAGGTGTATAGGCATTGGGGTTATCTTCTATAGGAACAGCGTAGGCATATTCTTTTCTTCGCATTGAAGATTGAGAATGATTCGACTGGTCAATCAAAAGCTTTCTTCCTGCCAGATAATCTCTGGCGTTCCAGATTCCGTAAAGATTTCCCTCAGTGCTTCCCATTGTTAGTAAATATCCCCAGTAACTTTCAGGATCATTTGGGCTATGAGGTTTTTTAGCCTGCCATAGCTCTGCATAATAGTCCAGTACAGCTTTTTCTATAACTTTACTGTTCATGGTGTAATTGCCGAAAATAAACGGATCACCAATATTATTGATATGACAGTTGAGAAATTTTCCGATATCTTCTTCATAGTTAAAATTCAGGCCATTTTGGTATCCCAAAAGATGATTTTTCTGAGTTTCAATATATTTAATAAATGTATCTAAAGCATTTATGCGGTTTTCATCACTTAATCCATCAGGTGACAGAGTAAATAATTCGGCATCTATAAATTTTTTATTTTTGCTCATAACTATTCCTTAATTTTTTATTCAAAAATATATATAAAAACAAAAGTTCTCAAATGCCATTCCTCAACTGTAATATTTACAATAAAGAATCAATTTCATACAAGAAAATCATAAATAAAATTGTTAAAAATATAAAATGATTCTACAGAGCTAGCAATTTTACGAATAATATATACTTTATATATATATAGAGAATAATTTTAATGTTATTTGAATTGAGAAAAAGGAGCTAATTTATGGGTATTGACAAAATTCAAGGGCAAGTACAGGGACCAGGATCAAGGCCATCAGGACCTCCTCCACTGACAGCAGAACAACAACAGGCAATAAAAAACTATATGAAAGAAAATAACTGTGATGAAAGAACAGCAGCCAGAGCAGTATTAGGTGAGCCACCAGCTCCTCCATCCGGTGCTCAAGGTGGAATATTTCAAATTGGATCAAATCAAAACATAGTAGCTCCAGTTGGAACAGATCAAAGTGATGCTAATAAACAACAGTTTAAAACACAGGCAGATGGAAACCTCTGGGGATAAATATTTTAGAGTTCTTTATTAAAAAAACAAAAAATGTTAAAAATTTAAACTAGCTCGCCTGAAATTTGTG
Organism: Candidatus Gastranaerophilales bacterium; assembly: GCA_028689995.1. GTDB lineage: Bacteria > Cyanobacteriota > Vampirovibrionia > Gastranaerophilales > UBA9579 > JAQVCB01. Next base: position 13,245 of record JAQVCB010000006.1, on the reverse strand, counting down.
AGCTAGTTTAAATTATATACAGGAATCATGCAGTAAATCCGTAAAAACCTTGCAAAATAAAGTGTTTAGAAAATATAAATTAATAAAGTATTATACTAAAAATTTCAAGATTGAACAGTTTAAAGAGTCAATACATGAGCTTTTGATTATTTCTAGTAAATTTTACTACTATTACATGATTCCTGTTAATTTTATTTGTAAAGATTTAGATATTTTAGGCAAATTTCACCTGTAAAATGTTTTTATAAATATAGGAAGACGGTTCTTTCTTTATATTTACATAACAGAAGGACTATAATGGTTGCGGAAGTTGATTTATTAAAAACGTATCAGCAATTTATGCAACAAACGGACAGGAATACACAAAGTAATCCTGATAAACCTGTATCCAGACAAGATAGTTTTGAAAAACAATCAACAAAATCCCTTGATAATAAGATTTATACCGATATAAATAATATAAAAGACACTTTTGAAAAATTTAGAAATAACGTAGAACAGATAAAAGTACAGATTAATACGCTTGATAATAAGGTTTTAGCAAATAAAGATACAATAAAAACTGTGTTTTCTGCATTTAGTCCAATAGTTCCGGTCAGAAGAGTTTTTTCAGTTCCTGATAAAATAGATGACAGGGATTATGTCAGCATGGCAGGAACAGTAGCAGTTGCTGGTATTTTATTGCCGGAAGATTTAAGAGATACAAGAGATGCCGCAAAACAGATATTTAAAGGAGAATTGCTTAAATATAACTATAAGGAATTTCAGACTCCGTTTTCATTCATCAGAGGCAGCTTCCTTGAACCTCTTGTTAATAAAATGATTAATAAATGGGGTTATTACCTACACGAATGGGATAAATCTCTTTTAAAGACAAAATTTGGAAAGAAAATTAAAAATTTACTCAATGTTAAAGTAATTCATAAAGAATTTACAGGAAGATTCGTACCACAAATAAGAAAAGATGAGGATACAGGAAAATATATAAAACAAAACAAAAAAGTTTTTGCTGAAAAACTTGAAGGTTCAAAAATTGGCAAATTAATATGCAGAGCATTGCAGAGAACAACAGTATATGGCGTATTAACTTTGTCAGCTATTTGTATCCCGTCAATAGTTAAAGCCTTTATGAAACCGGAAAATACAAAGGGTAAATTCGCCAATACAGGGAAACAAACAGTAAAATCAGCTATAAGTGTTGTATCAACTTTAGCAGGCATAGGACTGGGCGGAGCATTACTTGCTCCACTGGGCCCTGCCGGTTCAGTAGTTGGCATGGGGCTGGGTTGTACTGTGAGTGCCTATATCTCAAGCAAAATCCATAAAAACATCAAAACAAAATAGTAAGATTATTTGATATTATAGGGTTTTCCAGCACATTCTTTTAAATATTTTGCAGTTTCTTTTAAAAGAGGATATGTTACAGAGTCTTTTTCTATTAAATCAAGCAGTGAAAGTGCTTTTTCTTTTAATTCACCTTTAAGCATCTGTGCATCGGCTTCCACTTTTCCTGCTAAATCTCCATCTTCCGCATCTTCACAAAGTTTTCTTAATCCTTTAAAAAAGTTTCTGCCGGTTTCCTGTTCAGCTTTTTTAACTGTTTCCATAACGGCATCAGAAACATATTTTCTTGGAGTGGTGTTAAAAAAACCGCTGAAAGAAACAGTATCACAGTATAAGGTTTGCAGTTTTGGAGAAGTCTGTTTTTGATTACTCTGAATATCGCCAATAGGCAATGCTGCCCAAGTCTTATTAATTGTTAACATGTTAATAATCTCTCAAATTTAATTTCTCTCAATTATATTAAAATAAGAACAAAAAAAAAGTTGCCTTTTTTATAAGGAATAAAATCTAAAAAATATGTAAAATTTTCCGTACCTACTCTTAGTTTAAATTATATAGAATAATTATGCATTTAACAGGTTGTAATATTCCTGAATTTCTTTTAATAACGTATCACATAGTGATATATCATTTGATTTAGCTGCATTTTCAAGTTTTAAAGCAAGTTCATTTAATTCGTATATTCTTAAATTAGCACTGGAACCTTTCATCGAATGAGCATGAGAAGCTATGAGTTTAAAATCGTCTTCAGCAATAGACTTTAAGATAGCTTCAAACATCAAAGGAATTTCTTTTAAGTATTCGTCTAAAAATTCTTTTGCTTCGTCATCAGAAAGACCTGTATGTTTAACGATTTCAGAAAGAATTGAACTGATTAAAACTAATTTATTTTCTTGTTTGTTAAAATTGGTTTCTGCCTGTAAATGTTTTTTTACCGTTTCAATCAGTTTTTTGTTATCGATAGGTTTGCTAATATAGTCATCCATTCCGCAAGATAAGCATTTATCAACATCACCATCAAGCGAATAAGCTGTTAAAGCAATAATCGGGATATGTTTTGTATTTCCTTCAATATTTCTTATTTTTTTTGTAGCTTCATAACCATCCAGAACCGGCATTTGACAGTCCATTAAAATCAGATCATAAGGGTTGTTTTTATATGCTTCGATTGCTTCAGCTCCATTGGATGTGATATCACATGTAAAATCAGCCTTGTTCAAAATCTTTGTTGTTAATTTTTGATTTGTCTTATTGTCTTCGACAAGAAGTATTTTAAATTTATTATTGAATTGATTTTCTTTAATGCTGTGTTTGGTGATAAGAATATCTTCATTCAAATTATCCTGTTCTGATTTTACTTCAAGTGCAAGAGTAATACATTCGAGCAAATCATTCTTTCTTATCGGCTTGGTTAAATAACCTTTAAAGCCGGTTTCTTTTGCTGCTTTGGCATCTCCTCTATGGGCATGTGAAGTAATTAATACAAGCGGGGTATATTTAAATTCAGGCATACCTTTTATTTTAGATGCGAGTGTCATTCTATCTATATCAGGCATGAGATAATCAAGGATAATTATATCAATATTTACTCCTGATTTTAATATTGAAATCGCATTTTCAGGATTATTTGACTCGTAAACATTACAGCCTGTTTCCTTTAAGTAATATCCCACAACTTTTGTATTTGTTGAATTATCATCAACAACTAAAACATTTATATTGTTTAGAACTTTTGCAGCAGGTTTTATTAATTCTGGGTCCGAACATTTTTTAAATCTGGCAATACATGTGAATACAGAACCTTTTCCTTCTTCACTTGATACATTTATATTACCATTCATCATTTCAATTATTTTTTTGGAAATAGCTAATCCAAGACCTGTTCCGCCAAATTTTCTTGTAGTTGAGGCATCTGCCTGAGCGAATGATTCAAAAATCTTATTTAATTTATCTTTTGGTATACCAATTCCAGTATCAGACACTTCAAATTTTAAAGTTATAGAATCATCTGTTTCATCTTGCTGTTTTACTGTTATTAATATTTCACCCTGATGTGTAAATTTAATTGAATTACTAAGAAAGTTATTTAAAACCTGTTTTAATCGTCCCGGATCGCCGCATAATTTTTGAGGAACATCTGAATGTATAAGAGCATTTACTTCAAGACCTTTTTTAAGAGCAATTGATGTTGCTAAAACTGCAACATCTTCTACAACAGATCGGATATTAAATTTAATAATTTCCATAGACATTTTACCGGCTTCAATCTTGGAAAAGTCCAAAATGTCATTTATAATAGTCAAAAGTGATTCTGAAGATTTTCTAGCTTCATCTATAAAGTCTTTTTGCTCTTCATCAAGAGTTGTATCTGATAAGAGGTTTATAAAACCAATGACACCATTCATAGGTGTCCTGATTTCATGACTCATATTAGCTAAAAATTCGCTTTTAGCTTGATTTGCAGATTCTGCAAGTTCTTTTTCTTTTAAAAATTCCATTTCAATTTGACGAGTATAATAGATACAGCTTAGAGGGATATCTAATCCGTTATATATTGCCTTGGCAAAATTTTTACAACTGCCGTACCCGCAGGTAAAGCAATTAATATTTCTTGATTCTTCCGTATATTTATATAATTCGTTAAATATTTTTTCATATTCTTCACTGGAAGGCCGTACTATTTTTTTTATAAAATCTGATTTATCAGAATAAGTTCTGATAAAATCGTCTATGGACAGCTCTTTATCAAAGGCTTCAAGAAGTAAATCTAATTGATTAGTCTTTAAATTATCAATTTTCGCACGTTTTAATTCATTTATTTGATAATTTATATGGTCATCATCTATATCTTTGCAGGCAGCAGAACCTAAATTACATCCTTGAGAACAATTTAAAATATCTATAATATTTGGTATTTTGTTACCAGTATTAATTTTTTTACTATATTTATCCAAATATTCGTAAGCGGTTTCGTGCCCTTCTATTTGTCTAATCCATAAATCATTGGAATAATATTCAATATTTTCTCTTAAACCGCCAGGTCTACTAAAAACCAATCCCAGTCCAGTATCAATATTATCAAAATCGTATTCGTTATAGTTATTTATATCTATATTATTGCTGCCAAAATAATCCAGCAGTTTTTTGTATGTTACGTTGTATTGAATATTGTTATCTGTATTACTATCATTAAATTCATCAATTTTACCGATACAGGGGGACAAAAATGCTAATTTATCATTAACATTTTTATATTTTCTAAGATATATCGCTGTACAGAGAACAGGACTGTGTGCAGGAATCAGGTTCGGTATTAATTCAGGACGATATTTTTCAACGTAATTGACTACAATTGGACAGGGCTGGGAAATAATTGATTCCGGGTTTTTTTCTTTAATAATTTTTAAATATGCCCATACTGCTATGTCTGCACCATAAGACACGTCATATACTATATTTACACCTATTGATTTTAGATAGCCAAACAGTTTTTTATAGTTGTTAAAGTTAAATTTTAATGAAGGCGCAGCTAATACAGATATTTTATGACCTTTTGAAAGGTCGTCAAAGAATCTTTCCGTATCATCATAATAATCTCTGGCTTTATGATCGCAAATTTCTATACAGTGACCGCAGTGCAAACATCGAGAAGGTTCTATTTTTATTTTTCTTTCACCATTATTTAAATAAGAAATATTTGCGTATTTAATAGGACATTTTAAGATACATTTATTACAGCCGGTACAATTGTTGCTGTTAATATAGATGATTTCCTTGTTATTATTTAAATCCATTTAAATTCTCTTTCGCACAAGCATAATATAATATCTATTATAGCTTGATTAATCTAAATTTGAAAAGTTGTAGTAAAAAGTAATACAAAAACCGATGAGCAAAATGTATGATAATATAAGAACTATGAATAATAATGAGTTAGAGAAAAAACAAAGAATCAGTAAACGAATTAAATATTACAATGCTCTCGTTCAAAACTTTACAGGCAAATACGGAAAAAATTCAGCGGGTATAACTTTTTGATATTAAAAAGTATTATCTTGTCAGTTCCTACAATCTTTTTTATTAATAAATTTAATGTTTATGTTCTTTCTGAAAAGGATATATAACTTGTGTTTTGAAGATATAACACAGAATTTATTAATAAAATTTAAGGAAAAGTAAATTTGAAAATAGCATTAATATCGCCTATTGCATGGAGAACGCCGCCAACACATTATGGACCATGGGAAAACATTGCTTCGTTGATATGTGAAGGGCTGGTTAAAAAAGGGATTGATGTTACATTATTTGCTACAAAAGACTCCATAACAGCAGGCAAGCTCAGTGCAGTATGTGAACGAGGATACGAAGAAGATAAAACAATCGAGCCTAAAGTCTGGGAATGTCTTCATATTTCCGAGGTTTTTGAGCGGGCAGATGAATTTGATTTGATACATAATAATTTTGATTTTCTGCCTATTAGTTATAGTGGTCTTGTCAAAACTCCTGTTTTAACGACAATTCATGGTTTCTCGTCTTCTGCAATTTTGCCGGTATACGAAAAATATAATAAAAATAATAACTATTACGTCTCAATAAGCAATTCAGACCGTTCTGACAAACTTGATTATATAGCCACCGTCTATCACGGTATTAACCTTGATCAGTTCACTTTTAAAAAAGAAATGGGTGACTATTTATTATTCTTTGGGCGCATGCATCCTGATAAAGGAGCTAAGGAAGCCATTCAAATCGCTAAATCTTTTGGTAAGAAATTAATAATGGCGGGAATAGTTCAAGATCAGGATTATTTTGAAAAAGAAATATCTCCTTACTTTGGAGAGGATATTGTTTATGTAGGCAGCGTTGGTCCCGAAGAAAGAAATAAATTACTGAGAAATGCGTATGCCTTATTACATCCGATCTTTTTTGCAGAACCATTTGGATTATCCGTTGTTGAATCAATGGCCTGTGGTACTCCTGTTGTTGCATTTAATAAAGGTAGTATGCCGGAATTAATTGAATCAGGGAAAAATGGATTTATTGTTTCAGATGTAGATGAAGCAGTTGTTGCACTTAAAAAGATCCCTGAAATAGACAGGCAAGTTTGCAGAGATATAGTAGAACAAAGATTTTCCGTAGAAAGAATGGTTGATGACTATATTAAAGTTTATCAACAGATTATCGATCAGAACAAACAAGAAGATAAACGCCCATGGGGATATTATGAAGTTCTATCTGATAAACCAGACCATAAGGTTAAAAGAATAGTAGTTTTTCCACAAGGGGAATTAAGCCTGCAAAGACATAAACGTAGGTCAGAACACTGGCAAATAATTACAGGAGAAGCTGTGGTTACTTTGGAAAATGAGAAAATACCTTTAATTGCTGGTCAAAGTATTGATATACCGCAAAGAGCTAAACATCGAATCAAAAATATCGGAGATAAAAATATGGCTTTTATCGAAATTCAACGTGGGGACTATTTTGGTGAAGATGATATAGAAAGATTTGAAGATAAATATGGGAGAACAGAATAGTGAATAATCCAATAGTGACCAGATATAAAAACAATCCTATTCTTACGAAAAAAGATGTACCATATACTGTTTCTACTGTGCACAATGCAGGTGTAGTTAAATATAATGACGAATACATAATGCTGTTTCGCTCACATTTGCACAACGGACGATCAATAATTGGTATCGCAAAGAGCAAGGATGGTTATGATTTTAAAGTTGGGGCTGAACCATTTTTGACGCCATCCTCTGATTCAGTTTTTGGTGAGTATGAAGAATATGGGGTGGAAGATGTTCGTATCAGCCAGATTGATAATGAATTCCTTCTTACATACAGTGCATATTCAAGACATGGAGTTCGTATTGGACTTGCCAGAACAAGGGACTTTGTAACAGTAGAGAGGATATCTTTAATTACTCAATCCGATTTACGAAATGTAGTGATTTTTCCGCAAAAAATTAATGGCCAATACGTCAGGCTGGATCGACCTCATTCTGAAATTTCAAAGTGGTCTATATGGATATCTTATTCCCCGGATTTAATACACTGGGGAAATTCAAAAGTAATAATAAAACCTGAAACCTATCACTGGGATGAAATGAAAATTGGTCCGGGGGCAACTCCTATCAAAACCGATAAAGGCTGGTTAAATATCTATCACGGAGTTTTTAATACCATGTCAGGTGCAGTATACCGTTTAGGCGTTGCATTACATGATTTAGACGACCCTTCAATAATTATAGGTGTCTCTGATCAATGGATTTTACAGCCTGAAGATCCCTGGGAAATTACAGGCTATGTCTCAAACGTAGTTTTTACCTGTGGAGCAGTGCCGGAAGAAGATGGCAGCGTAAAAATTTACTGGGGTGGAGCTGACAGTGTTATGTGTGTTGGCAGTGCAAATATGAATGATTTAATTGATTTATGTCTTAAAAACCCACGCGGAGCAGTCCCTCACGTCTAGTATCAAAAGGAGAATCAAGTGTTAAATGTTAAAAGGATAAAGAAAAAATTTCAGCCTGATTATTCGCGCGTTATTATAAAACCGCATGTTCCAAAAGGAAAAGATCGTATAGAAAAAATTATAATGAGAGTTTTAAGTCTGCCGGAAGAAAACGTAAAACAAATATTGGACAGCGTAATTACAAGTTTTTCTGATCGACATAAAAATATATGGGATGCATTTGATAAGAATTATAATGAAATTAAAAAATATATTCCCCAAAACGCACAAATTAGTAACAACAGAAGAGCACTTCTCGGTGCTTATTTTTCTTCAGAATATTCTATTCAGGCAGCTGCATTTTTTAATCCTTCAATTATCGCACATCCTGATCAAAGTGATTTGCCAAAAGGAAGTTTGCGATTTATTTTAAGCTTTCGTTCTGTGGGAGAAGGACATATTTCTTCTATTGAATTTAGAAGCGGTATTGTAGATGAAAATTGTAAATTTACTTTTGACAAAGTTAGTCGATATGCCGAAAGAGCAAACATCGCCAGTAATCCTGTTTATGATAAAAATACGTTTTTTTTAAAACTGGCAGAAATGCAAAAGCCCGAAAAGATAATTTCTCAGCAGGTTTCTGATCTGCTGTCTGAAGAATTTCTTCTTTCAGATCTAGTTGCGGCGTTACACATTGTTATAAATTCGGAGCATAAAGATATCGGCGAAAATATGATATGGCTGGCCAAATCTAACTACGAACTACAATTTAAACTTGATCAGGAACTGTCGGAAAAAATTATTTTTCCCGCATCGCAGAATGATAGTAATGGCATCGAGGATGCACGGTTTGTTCGTTTTATAGATGATGAAGGTATAGTTACTTATTATGCAACTTATACCGCCTATAACGGACGTAGAATTTTGCCTCAAATTCTTGAAACTAAAGATTTTCTTACTTTTAAAATGAGCACGTTGAATGGAAAATTTTCAAAGAATAAAGGGATGGCTCTTTTTCCCAGAAAAATTAATGGTAAATATATGATGATATCTCGTGTTGACGGCGAAAACTTATATCTGATGTCATCAGAAAATATCCATTTCTGGCAAAATGCTAAACTTTTAAAGGAACCTGAAAATGCATGGGAATTTGTACAAATAGGTAATTGCGGCTCTCCTATTGAAACAGATCAGGGATGGATTCTTCTAACTCATGGAGTAGGGCCAATGAGAGAATATTGTATTGGAATTATCCTTTTAGATCTCGAAAATCCAAACAAAATCATTGGTAGTATGGTTAAGCCGTTGATTATACCTACTCAGGATGAACGTGAAGGATATGTACCAAACGTAGTTTATTCTTGTGGATCAATAATTCATAATGATGACTTGATTATTCCTTATGCGATGTCTGATACTTGCTCAGGAATAGCAACAATATCAGTATCTGAATTATTTAATAATATTCAAAAAAGAAAGTGAACAAAAAAATATGATGAATCAGCGTAAAATTGAAAGTATCGGAAAAATTGCTGTTATTGGTAACTATTTGCCAAGGCAATGCGGGATTGCTACTTTTACTACAGATTTAAGTCAATCATTGGCGAGAGAATTAATGACAGGGGAAAATTTGATAAATGTTGCTATGGATGATATTCCTGAAGGACATAATTATTCATCGCAAGTCAAATTCAGAGTCAGGCAAAACATTCTATCCGATTATTTTTGGGCAGCTGATTATCTAAATGCTAACCAATACGAGGCTGCTATTGTGCAGCATGAATACGGCATATTTGGTGGAGAAGACGGTGCTCATATTTTGCATATGCTTAAATTTCTAAAAATGCCTGTTATTACTAATTTGCATACCATACTTGAAAACCCGACAGACGGACAGCGAAAAGTAATGAAAGGATTAGCAAAATATTCAGATCGTTTGCTTGTAATGAGCAAAAAAGCTATTGACATACTTGTAAAAGTATATGATATAGACAGAGAAATGATTGCTTTCATTCCTCACGGAGTTCCTGATGCTGCTTTTGAAACACCCGGATTATATAATGAACTCTTTGGAGTGGAAAATAAAGATGTAATTCTTACCTTTGGACTTCTTGGCCCGGACAAAGGTATCGAATCTATGATAGAAGCGATGCCGTTAATTGTAAAAGAACATCCTAATGTTATATATCTAATATTGGGACAGACTCATCCTCATATTATTGAAAAATCAGGAGATTCATACAGGCATGATTTACAGCAGTTAGTTAATAAATTAGGAATGAAAAATCATATAGTATTTCACAATCATTTTGTTAAACTTGAAACGCTTGTTCAATATCTTCAAACTTCAAAAATTTACGCAATTCCGTATTTGAAAAAAGAACAAATTACTTCAGGCACTCTTTCTTATGCTTTAGGAGTTGGCACAGCAGTAGTATCGACACCATTCTGGCATGCTGAAGAATTGTTAGCAGATGGCAGAGGAAAATTAGTTCCTTTTAATAGTCCAATAGAGATGTCTAAAGAAATTAATAATCTTTTATCAAATGATCAAGAGCGGGAAATGATGAGGTTTAAGGGTTATCAATACGGTCGATCAATGACATGGAAAGAAGTAGCAAAAATGCATTTAGACCTTCTTTCTGTGATCAAAGAAAGAAAACCTCTGGAAAACATACAGGAAGTTGTCATTAAATACCATAAAATATTTAATGAATTACCGGAAATAAATTTATCACATTTAAGAACTCTGACTGATGATACTGGATTATTGCAGCATGCAAAATATACAACACCGAATCTTCATCACGGATATTGTGTTGATGATAATGGACGGGCATTAATTGCAGTTACAAAGTATTATTCACTTCGAAAAGACAAGGAAGTTTTGCCTTTAATTCAAAAATACCTGGCATTTTTATTCTATGCGTTTAATCCGGAAAATGGCAGATTTCGTAACTTTATGTCTTATGATCGCAGATGGCTGGAGCTATCAGGAAGTGAAGATTCCCATGCAAGAGCTTTATGGGGATTAGGTATAACGGTTAAAGAGGCACCTGATAGTTCTATCAGGAACATGGCGATGCTTTTATTTCTTGATGCACTGCCAATAGTCAAACATTTTTCCTCTCCAAGGGCATGGGCCTATACTGTTCTTGGATTACAGGCATATTTGTCAATTTATGGAGGGGATGCATCTGCTCGCAAAATTCGTGATGATTTAGCAAGAAAAATATATCAACTATTTAAAAATAACGCTTCTGATGAGTGGACGTGGTGCGAAAATACTGCTACATATGCAAATGCAATTTTGCCGCATGCTTTAATTGTTGCAGGGAAGTGGATACCTGATCAGGAAATGTATGATACAGGTGTAAAATCTTTAAAATGGTTGTTAAAAGTACAAACAGCACAGGATGGACATCTATCAATAATTGGTAATAACGGATGGCTGGATAAAAACGGAAATCGTTCTATGTTTGATCAACAGCCAATTGAAGTTAAGGGTTTAATTGATGCATGTTTAGATGTTTATATTGAAACTGGAGATAAAAAATGGTTTGAGGAAAGTGAAAGATGCCTGAGCTGGTTCCTTGGACAGAACGACCTACAGATACCTGTTTGCGATTATAAAACGGGAGGTTGTGGCGATGGACTCGAAAGACAAGGTGTTAATGGAAACCAGGGTGCAGAATCAACTCTTGCCTGGTTGATTTCGTTGATTAATATGAATACAGCGATGGGACTACAATTTCATCTAGATAAAAATATTTAACTTAAGAAGCTGTCTTGTTAAAGTTGAATCGCCTTGCCAAGCAAGCCGCTTGCAACTTTAACCGCAGTCCAAAAATCGAGCCTGTATTTATATCATAATTTGATTTTTACATTGTTAGCCAGACAGGCTCTAAGAGGATGTGGAAAACAAAAGTTTTAGATTTTTAAATTTCCCAAAAACCCTATAATAATCAATAATTATAAAGGTTTTGACAATTTTACTAATTGCTGGTCGAATGTGTTTGCAAAATTTTGTTTATCTTTATTGCTAAAAGGTTTTGGTCCGCTTGTTTGAACTCCTGTTGATCTTAATTCGTGCATGAAATTCCTTACAGAGAGCCTCTCTCCGATATTATTAGGAGTAAAAAGAACTCCATGGACACTAATTACGACAGCTTCTTTGGGGACAAGAATTGCTGCCAGGGGAATATCTTGTGTAATAACTATATCCTTTTTCTCTGCTCGCTCAGCTATATAAGCATCTGCCACGTCCGAACCTTGAGAAACTTTAACAGTATGTATAAAAGGAGAGTCAGGAGTAGAAATGACTTTATTTGAAACAAATATTGTTTCAATACACCGCTTGTGAGCAGCTCTTATAATAATATCTTTTATTTCTCCCGGACAAGCGTCGGCATCAACCCATATTTTCATTTATTTATCTTGTTCTTCCGTTGAATACTTTTTAAAATAGGGATAAAGTTTAACTATTCTTTGAATTTCTGCTTTTTTTAGTCTGTTTCTTAATGTTACTGCAATCTTTTCAGTCGGGATTCTATGATTATAATATAAATCACATGCTCTATATTCCATTTTAATAACATCTTTAGCCTTTTTCTTTTGTTCTGCTTTATATTTTTCAGAAATATACTGCTGAGGTTTTGCTAAACTTCTTTGTTCATCTTCACTTAACCCGTAAAAAAAGTCTTTGTCTAAAGGAATCAGGTTTTTATTAGTGTTATTAAGCCTGTTATAATCGCAATGATGGATATAAAGAGTTTCATCAAGCTTGTATGAATGAGCAGTTATAAGTTCACTTATGTCGGATTCATCTTTTTTAAGATCAAAACCATGCCTTTTTAGAATAGTTAAATATGATTTTGGGAAATTTTTCAGCTCTGAAGTTTTAAAAATGCAGTTATTGTTAGTAATATGGTACGTTAGCTTATATTTACCCGTAGATTCAGTAATATTTTCAAACAGATAGTATAATTTGCCTTTACCTTCTTTTGTTTGCTGATAGTCTAATATGGCAATATAAACGCCATATATCCAGCCTTCAAAAAGTGTTTTAATTTCAGGGTATTTAGCCAGAAAAACATTTCTTTTTTCCGAGATTTTTTTAGCTAAATATTGCTCGTATTTGCTTTCAAGCTTAATCATTTCAAGCTGTTTCTGTTCTTTGTCTTCAGTTTTATTTTGAAAATTTGTAAATTTTTGCATTTTAATTCCTTTAATAATTAATTATAGAATAGTTTTTAAAATATTGTCGTCAATCTTTATTTTTCACAGGGTGAATTTAACTCATCAATAATATTATCTCAATACAAAAACCGCCCAATAAACAATTCTGTTATTTTAGTTACTGGCGTTTGTCAAGTTGAAAAAACAACTGTGTTATCCTTTAATCTTTTTAAAAGCCTCTTTTGCTTCTTCCCTGTCATCAA
>JAQVCB010000067.1 GCA_028689995.1 Candidatus Gastranaerophilales bacterium | reverse complement strand
CTTCTTCAAAATTCTTATAAGTCATAAAATGTAAAGAATAATTTTAACTAAAGGGTTTTTGCGGTGGGCTTGCTAAAGTGAAAATATTATGGTTAAAATTTTCAAGCTATCTAATATATTTCTCCATATTTTTACTTCTCTATTATTCGTTTCTTATTTCTTAATGCTCTAAAAATTTTGACATGATAATTTGCAAATTCTTGCCTTAAAAACTCCCTTATTTTTACATCATGAACGGAATATAAAATTTCAATTAACTCTGGAAATATCTTATAACCATTTTTTGAAACATAAATATTTTCACGATCTTTGATAACATCAGAAAGAAGAACGTTTTTTACAAGATTTACATCTTTTAAGTATAACAAAATAAATGTTTCATATTCTTTCCTATAATCTTTATTATCAAAATTTTTAATTAAATTAGCGAGGTTGATGCCGCTATTATATTTTAATGCCGTTGCAATTAATTTGATCAGATGTTCATCTTTACCTCTATATTCAATAGCTATATCATTTCTCAACTCATCAATATTTTTATTTAAATATTTATCTAACCCCTTAAATCTAAAGCGACACAAAGGATTCGGACAAGGTAAAGTTTTAAATGACATATCTAAAATATTTCCGCAGTCTGGGCAGATAATGTAATTAGGCCTGAGCGTGTCAATTTGCTTTTCACTCTTTAAATAATTATTAATTATATTTTTTAGCATTCTCCACTGACTACCTTTTTTAGAATATTTCAATTTTAATAATATTTTTTCTAATAAATCATGGGGTATTTTTTGCAATTCATCTGAAGAAATTTCTGCATATTCTTCTGGATAAATATTTATATTATAATCAGATTCGATTAATGCTTGAAATCTATTTACTGTATTTAATCTTTTAACTTTTTTAATAATTTCCGTTCTTTTATCTAAGTTATTTTCTTTTCTTTTTTTATGTTCGGTTGCGATTTTTATTTTATTTTTTTTAGCTAATTCAGAAGCTGCTTGTTGTTCGGCCTCTATTCTCTTTTTTTTCTCATATTTTTCTTTTTCATGCTGAGCATATCCACTAATTGATTTAACTTCAATCGGGACATGTACGCCAAATGGAATATATGGATTATTACGATTATCCAGCATCGAATTAATCAAGCTATTTATGCGATTATCTTTATTTTCAATATCTTTAGATTTTAATAATTTTAGAAGTTTGCCCATAACTGTAGTGCTGCCAAAATCACCATAACCTTCTTTACTATTTTCAATAACTAATAAACCTTTCATAAGATTTTCAAGATCAATAAAAGAAAGGGCTTTAACTCTAGGGTTAATGGGTAATGAATATAGTAATTTCTTACTAAATTTTTTATCACCAATCGATCCATTTTCTCCTAATGTAATAATGTCGTTAATTGTCATATATTTAGATTATTGTCTTTGCGGTTTTTGTCTCAGAATCATTTATTGCTAATAAATAATGATAATATAGCTATTATATCACGAAATTGCCTAGATAGTAATGATTATTATTTATCTTAAGAAACATCGAAATGGCAAATCTCCCCGTTATCAAGACCAATAAGCGCCACTTGTTGGAAAAAACGATGCCAGCTTTCATCCTGTTTTTCCCAATCCACTGGTCCGCTGGCCGTAGCTATTAGTTCCTGCTCACGATATTTCTCACAAGTTCGATTTTTAAGGCTTCTATCTAAATATATTTTTAGAGTATAGTGAGGATCATAACGATTTTTGTAAACCAATATTAAATTACGACCTTCATCCATCTCCAGACTTGATAAGTCTGGCTCATATAAAGCATAACCCAGTGCTTGTTTGCCATCTCTAACAGTATGGCGACCAATAAGTACATTAAAAGGAAAGACTGATAGCTCAGGCTTATTTTCTAATCTAAGGGGCTTAGGAATAAAACCTACAAAACCTCTTAATTTTGCATCAATCTCTTTTTTTTCATTTTTCATACAATTTAATTATTAATAATAAAAAAGCTCTCCCCAACAAAGGAAAGAGTTTTTATTTATAAAAATAAAAAATCGACCCTTATCTTTCCCTCATCGGGCTAGAATTAGCACCTTCCGGATGGATTACTCCGGGGTTGCTGGCAGGTCATAGGGCTAGTTCCCTCGCTGCACTCTCTATAAAACGATTATTTGATTGTACTTATACAATAACAAAATACAACCTTTTAAGCAATATCTAATATTTAGACGGAAGGATAATCAGCCACTAAAAGCATTTTATCACATATGGGACAGGAGACATCTAAACAAAAATGACTATCAGTATTTATGCAATCGCTAGTTTTCGGCGTGCCTTTCCAGCCACAAATTGGACATTCTAATTCCATGTTATCTTTGTAGTCTTCATACCTAATAATTGAAGCTGGGTGATTTTGTATAAAATTTAAACCTTCAAGTCTAGCTAAATCGCTAGCTAGAAATTTAAGATCCCAAGCTAATGGGCTCTTGGGCCAATTGCTAACCAGCGCGCTAATAACCTTTAACTGACTTTGGACTATATTCTCTTTAGAAGAATTAAAGCGCTCAAAAACAGCATCGCCATATTTTTTATAGTCATCAATAAGTTCAGAAATATTACTTATAACATCAGCTGACTTGACTAAAACGGCTTCATGAGAAAAATGTTTAATGTGCTCTAAGGCTTCAGCCTTTCTTTTTTTCCAGGATAAAGATTTATCCTTCTCAGTAACACTCATAACTAGCCTCATCACTTCTTCGCCAAATCTTTCTTTAATCATCTCAGAAGTTACTTTTTTTTCATCAATACTGTCCTCAATGGTGTCATGTAAAATACCCGCAACAACGACATCCTCAGAAGCTTTAGCTAAAGATAAAATAATCCCAACTGCTAACGGATGAGTAATATAAGGGATTTCCTTACCTTTACGCTTCTGCTGTTGGTATTGATTGTGTGTTTTAGCGGCAAATTTAATTGCCTTTTGAATTTTAGTTGTGTAAATTGTAAACATAAATTTTAATATTAATTTTTTCCTAACCAATATACTTTTGGTTTATCGGCCCCCTTGGGATAATCATATCTCAGACAGGGCTGAAATAACATAATCTCAAAAATGTTGGTTTTCTTTAATTTTTCAATTTCGGCGGCACTCTTTACCGGAACATATGTAACATATTGCGGATCATCGCCATCAATCCAGTCTATTTCTTCATAAAACTCTTTAAAATATAGCTGTCCGCATTCTTTACACTGAACCAGCCAACGAGAAAAATGACTTTCGTCCACAAATGTTTCGATTAACTCAAGATTATCGCAACCCAGGTCCTCTCGGCAAACATTATCATTTGTCCATAAATGGCACTGAACCGGTTTTGTCATTTGAATTATTTCCATTTTATTGTTTTCCATATTTATCACCTCCTTACTAGTTTAGCCGACAAAAAAAGCGGCTAAGAGATTTACCCAAAAGATATTGCTATCTCTTAGAATGAAATCTCCCAACCGCCTTAACGATTAGTCATTTATTACATTTGGCTCTCAGCAGATTTCCCTGATTGCCTATCCACACGAGGTGAAAGAAATAAATGGTGCTGTTATGCTCCGCACTAGAGTTTGTATTGTTAACTACATTATCACTATAACTGATATTTAGCGAAAAGTCAAGTTTAGATTGTTTAATTTGGGATAATATTGATTAATTCTTTCCAAATAACATACATTGCATATGTATCTAAACAACAATATGTTAAAAGGTTTTTTGCTACTGCTTGTTTCTCTTCTATTGGTTTATCGCCAAAAACCATCTCATACCAGGCTTCCATAGCTGCTCCACCTTCTTGTATTTCTAAATCTTTATAACTCAAGGCTGGAGCTAAAACAGGCAAAACTTTTTTAATTGATACTTTACCCTTAAAGCCAGGATGAACATATAATTGTTTCTGAAAAATTTCCATTAAATCATATATTCTTTCGTTTATGTCTCCTAAAAAAGTAGCATCTTCTGGATGACGTTCGGCTAATTGAGCATTGATACTTTTTTCGAATCTTTTACTCCAAACGATGACACTTCCCTGAGAACCAACAAATTCTCTTAGTTTAGAAATAACGCTTTTTGACGAGTCTGAATTCTCTGTATGCAAATATTCAAAATGTTCTACTTCTGCATCAGGGCTATGTAAAACATGTAAAGAAAACTGAAAAGGAATTTGTTGATAGGGTTTAAAACCTTTAAACAAAGGAATGGCTGGCGGATAGGTCTCGTAATCTAAAAAATATAAAGGATAGGTCAATGATTCTAATTCATTTTTTATAGAGTGTAAATCAATAATTGGAGTCTGGGTTACGTGAACATCCTTTTGATTTTGTTGAATATCGGTTAGTTTAATCTCGTCTGGAATTTCTGCAATTTCATAAATTTTAGAATCAATTAGCTCGGCTAGTTTCTTTTTGCCGGCACCTATTCTTGATAAATCATGAACTGAATATTCAGGCACGTAGGGATGAGAATAACTAAAAGTAGAACAATGATTACTTCTACCCAAATAAACACATTGGCATTCTAGGGCGTTTTCATCTTCATGAAATAAAAGCTCAGAAGCTTGCTCCATTCTAGATTTGGTTGACTCAAGTCTATTATTAACCTGCTCACTTATATTTTCTTTAATAAAGAGATTGTTAACTTCGATTTTATCACCTCTAACGTACTCTTTATTTAAATGAATTAAATATATTTGCCCTAGTTTAACTCCTGCGTCATTTAATATTGCTACTTGAAAAGCAGCATCTTCAATATGGTCAACAGAATCTTCATTTTCATCCAGAGTATTTGTTCCCTTTATTTCATACAGATTCCAACAATCGTTATTGTGGTCATACTCTAAAACATCATTTCTGGCTAAAAACCTATCATTTATAAAAGTAGACTGAAAAATAATCTTATTTTTTTCTTTTAAATATTGTTTTGTTATGCTATGAGCTTGTTCTCCGTATTCTTTTATTAAAACTCCTTCTGGGAATAATTTGCGAGCCCAAGATTCAACTAGATTACCTTTTGCTACTAAACTTTTGTCAAAATCGGACAATTCAAATCTATCACTAAGCTCAGGCTTATTTAACTGCAACCAAGCATTTTTTGGACATGAGGCAAATTGTAAATAAGTTGTTTTAGTGATTAGTTGCATTTTTTTATTTATTTCCCAGCTTCTTTGGCGGCCTTTTCAATCCAAGAGCCCATATTTTTATATCCTTCATTGTTATTCCAATAATAAAATGCGTATCCGGTCGGCATTGTCCCACATCTATCGCTTGTATTTCCATGTAAATCTTTAATTTTACTAACATCTATGCCTATTAAACCGTTACCTCTTTCCTTACTTCTGTCTATTTCATATTTAACCCATCTACTGTTACAAGTTTTTTCACCAACTAAAACTACAGTCACTGACGTGCCTTCTAGCTGTTTATTAATCCAATTTTTAATAGCATCATCGCCCTGTCTTTTGACCTTTTCAAAATCAGCCGAGTCTATAAACCCAGCTGCTTCTTTCCCCTGAGTAACCCAACTATTTCTTACAACCATAGCTCTGGAAACATCTTCATACTTAAAACTAAAAAATACTTTTCTCGCCATATTTTTATTATAAAAAAATTAGTAAATTTATTTTTTATTTAATTCTGTCGTAATTATACTTGTAGCAGGAATTGCATTAGATCTATTTTTCCAATTGATACCGAAATTAAAGTTTATACTATTTACACTGGACATTACTGTTATGATAACCATAACTACTAATAATATGCCATAAAAAATTAGAATTGTGCTAGAAAACATTGACTTTATCCAAGAATTTTTCCCTTTCATAAATTTTTTACAATTCATAGAGAAATCTATATCCTCATCTTTTTTCATTCTTACGTCATCATATAAGTCCCTAAAGCATCTTTCCAAAGAAAGAAAATATCCATCTAAAATCCAAAATATTAATAGCACGCAAAAGGCAAACAGAACATAAACACCACTGACATCTCTAGATATTAGAGTAAATAGGGCTACTATTAAGGTAATGGACCAACCTTTTAAAATGAAAAGGTTGCTACCCATTCTGGTCACCACCACTTGAATCATTTCAAGATGTTTAATTTTATTATTCATATAATTGTATTATATTTCTTCCGCATCAGTCACCACCTTAAAATCGACACCCAATTCCTCAAAATGTTTTTCGCCACATCTTATTTTATACGCCTCGCTATTTCTTAATTGGCTGAAATTTGTAGTTCCTTTTGTTTCTCTGACGAAATAAAGAGTGTTATCATCATGCTTCACAATTGCCCAGTCTGGATTATATTTTCCAATAGGTGTTTCAATTGTGAACCAGGAAGGCAATTTAACAAATAATTTTATGCTTTCTTTTCTTTCTAAATCCATAGCAAATCTTTTTTCAACTTCCGAATCATATTCAATCATGTTATAAATTGATTTCTGTGAAGATAGTAGATTGTCTAAATAGCTTGTGAGTTCCCCCTGTTCAAATAATTTCATCTCATACTCCGTGTCGCCAATCTTTTCATATTTAATTCCTTTGACGATTAGAGTATTTAATTCATTTCTAATTATTTCTAATGATTGATCAATAAATTTCTGAGGGTTTATCTTAAAGTCATTTAAACGATGGGATTCTTCAAGAACTTTAAATATTGTTCTTCTGGTTAAATTGGTCTCTCTTTGCAGGTAGGACAAAATATCTGGTAATGAAAAATTATTTTCAATTTCCACAATTTGATTTTTTGTTTCTCTTGTTGCTACTCCTTTATTATCAAGATCTAATTCCGCTTTAATAAATTGAATTTTAAGTAAATTTATTTTTGGCATCTGTTTAATATTTTCTGAAGCTGCTTTAATAAGCTCCTCACTTGAATAATTAACAGAGTATGTAGTCTTTTTATTTATCTTTTCCCATAATTTTTTAAATTCCTCATCCAGATAAACTCGTTTATTTATCTGTATTTTTCTTGGTTGTCGATACTCTGTAATATGCCTATCCAGCATATAATCGGAAATGATACAAAAAATTTCGTTTTCTATATCTTTAAATTCTTCGAGAGTTTCAAATTTAAACTCTGGTAAATTTGGATTAAATTTATCAGTAAGAAAACCTTCGCTATCTATATATTTTTGATTTTTTAAATTTAACCAAATTAATTCAGATTGCGCCATCGTAGTTTTTGTTTCTTTACCCTTAACTATATGGTCAATTTCAAAAAAAGCTGTTTTTGGTATTTGTCCAAATCTAATTCCGCAATCTTCCTTATATTCATTTTGTAATTTTTCAGCAAATTCTTTATAAGTTTCGTTGGCGAAGACTACCAATTTATTTATTGAATCATCAAATACTCTTTCGCCATCTTGGTTAACTGCTAATCTCAAACCACGTCCTATTTCCTGTCTTTTTTTCATTACTGCACTTGTTTCATTAAGAGTACAAATTTGAAATACATTAGGATTATCCCATCCCTCCCGTAGTGCCGAGTGACTAAATATAAATTGTAATGGCTCATCTAATGATAAAAGTTTCTCTTTGTTCTTCATTATTTTATCATATGTGCTTTCATCCGCCTTAGTTGCCCCACTTGAATCTTTCCAATTACCGTTATTATCCTCAGAAAAATAGCCATCGCACACCTCGTTAAAAGAGTAATTTATAAGTCCTTTATATTCTTCTTGCCTGATTAATTCATTAAAAAACTGCTCAAACCAAATGGCATATTTTCCTTTACTCGTATTTTTATCTTCACCGTAAACTCTATAGTTTGAAACCCGATCAATAAAAAATAGAGATAAAACCTTAATGCCCTTATCTTTAACCTGTTTTAATTTATTCAGGTGTTCTTTAATTGTATTTTTTATCTGTATTTTTTTTATTTCATCCCCATATCCACCAACCTCTTCCCCGACAGACAATTTAATATCACTTGGTGAAAATTTTATAAACTGATTATTTGGTTCACAGTTTATTTCGCTAACCTGGAAACCACTCTGATAGCATTCTCTGTTTTTTGATAATTTATAAAGGTCATCTCCTCCTTTGGCTATAACGGTTTTATTCTTTACGCCACTGGCTGTCTGTATTTGTATATCAAGTTTTGCTTTAATTCCATTTTTGTTATCACAACTTATTAATTTTACATAAACATCATTTGATCCATCCATTCCACGAGCTGAAGCAACTGATATTTTTTTGACAAGTTTTAATTTCGATGCTTTTATCGGATCTAATTTGTAAACCAGGTTATAGGGATTAATATGAGTAGCGGAATATCTAAGCTTGCATAAAGGATTAAGAGAAGAAATAGCCATTTTTGCCTTTGGCGTATTATCAACACTTTGCGGTTCATCAATAATGACGATAGGATGTACAGCTTGAACGTAATCCCTGGGGCTATAGCCATTTAACTTTTCATTTGGTCTATGAAATAAAACTCCTTTATCTTCACCATCGCTATCAGTAAAATCCTTTCTAAAAGCATCTATATTTATAACTAAAATTTGAAGTTCATTACTGGTAGCAAAGTTTTTCACGATACTCATTTTTTGAGAATCATAAACAGCATAATTTAATGGAACATTATTATATAAGTTCTTAAAGTGCTCCTCTGTAATTTGAAGATTCTTCAAAGTTCCTTCTCTAATTGCCACGCTCGGAATAACAATTACAAATTTATTAAATCCATATTTTTTATTAAGTTCTAAAATTGTCCGTAAATACACATAAGTTTTTCCGGTTCCGGTTTCCATTTCTACACTAAAATCCATCCCTTGTAGTGTAGGGGTTCTCAAAATATCATTTCTGTCTTGAATTTTATGAATATTTTTTAATATTTCAGCGTCAGGAAGAGAAATGTCATTGCCAATGCCCAGCTCATTCTGCTGTAAATTTTCGAATAGACCTTTGCCCTGACTTTTCAAGCTAATCTTTACACCGCTTTCATTAAGCGGTAACCCTTCAAAAATATCAACCACTGCGTTGACTGCATCTTTTTGGAACTCTTGATTTGAATCAAATTTTAATTTCATAAATTATATCGTTCTAAACTCTATCTGATTATTCTCCAAAATTTTGGCCGTATTAGTTAAATCCGCGTCTTCTTTAAAAGATGAGTTTAGACAGATAAACTGCTTTGGCTTCTGTTTGGTTAAACTTCTCACAAAATCTTTATCAATTTGTTTATCTAAACAGATAAGTAATTGCCCTTCCAATATAGAATAAACATTTTTGCCTCCTACTTTTATCTTCTCTATATTCTCAGATAACTCAAACCCCGCCTTTATTAAAATTTCGTACAGAATATCTTCTTCTTTGCTCTTTGGGTCTGTGTTGTCTACGTGCAATTCTAGTTTTTTCTGCATATCGCCATCACCTGCGCCGTCCCAAACAGAAAAATTACTTTTATCTAATTTAAATACTTTAAATCCTTTATCGAATTCTTCTGCATTGAAACCCTCCTTATCTTTACTTTCTTCCACTATCTTTTTCCCCGCTCTTCTTATTCTCTCCTGGCCTATTTCTGTGATATCTTTGTACCCTGCTTTATAAGCCTCCGAATCCTCTGGAGTTTTTTCTGGTAGCTGAACTATTATAAACTTACGATTACCCCCGTCTTCAATATTAGATTGCATTGTTGCATGAGCCGTTGTTGCTGACCCGGCAAAAAAATCTAAAATAATAGCACTCGGGTCGCCATAACTTATTGTTTCAATTAAATATTTAATAAGTCCGCTAGGTTTGGGGTAATCCATTATAGCAATACCATTAAACATCTTTTTTATTTCATTACTGGCATCTGTATTTGTAGGAATATTATTAACATACTTAGATAAAAGAGAGATTGGAGGTTTAACATTAGATTCATTACCAATCCTTTTAAGTGTAGGGCGCAAACTTTTTATACTTTTTATATAAATTACAGAACCTTCATTAAGAGACTGATTTATAGTATCTTGAGTCCATTTTATTCTACCTTTTAATTCTATATCTATATCTGAATGCCCTTTAGTGATTAATAAGTCATTTTTCAGCTCTACCTGTAAAGCTTCATTCCCGTAAATACCCTTTTTTAAATTTCCGCACCAATCCTCATTCACAAAAATAACATTTTCTTTTGGTAAAATTCTATTAGTTATTGGGTTTCCAATATTTAATAGTTCGACCATTTTATCAGGATCTGTCATGCCTCCTTTTAACTGGAGAATCTCTGAACTTTTTTTATAAGCTAAAATATATTCTGTCACATTTGCGACTTCTTTAGATAAAAAGGATGGTTGTGTCTTTTTATGCCATATAAATGATGCTATAAAATTCTCTTCACCAAAAACTTCATTACATATTTTCTTTAAGTTATCAATTTCGTGATCATCAATAGAAATGAAAATTACCCCATCTTCTGTAAGTAAATTTCTCGCCAAAAATAGTCTCGGCCACATCATATTCATCCATTTGGAATGGAATCTGCCATCTGTTTCTACGTTTGTAGAAAACTTTTTACCTTCCGCGTCTATTTGCCCTGTATATTGAAGATAGGTTTGGAGTCCTTCTTCGTATTTATCGGGATATATAAATTCTTTGCCAGTATTATAAGGGGGGTCTATATATATCATTTTTATCTTCCCAAAATACGATTTTTGAAGAAGTTTTAAAACTTCTAAATTGTCCCCTTCTATAAAGAGGTTTTTTGTTTTATCAAAATCAACGGATGCTTTTTCGTCCGGTTTGAGCGTAGCAAGGCTTGGCAGTTGCGCTACTTTTACTGCTTGGGCTTTACCCGGCCAGTTTATACTGTATCTTTCTCGCCCCACATCGATATCTTCCCCTAAAGAGAGTTTTAATTTATCAAAATCTATTTTTTCTTCATTAAATACTTCCGGAAAAAGCTGTTTTAATTTTTCTTTTTGCTCTCCTTCAATATTCATCGAGTGAAGATCCATTTTAATCTTATCTTTCATATATTTTATTTATTATCTAAAAGTTTTGTAAAGATTTTCTGTAGTAAGTAAATAAATCATTTCTCCTAGTTGTGTCATGCGATGCGATGGAATTAACCTCCTGAATCTTCGTCTCTCCAATGAATCTTTTTTTGATATTAGTCTTTTCACTAAAGCAACAAAATTTATCCATTTTTCGTTAAGTTTTTCTGGAATTTCAAAATCTGACATTAATAGCCCATCTAGAGCAAGGGCGCTCGTATTTTTTGAAAGTATTTTAATAAATTCAATATCCATTATACTTATCTCATCTTGCACTTTTTGATAATCAGTATTTTTAAAAAGTTCGTAAATATAATTATAAAACTTCACAAAGACTTCTTTGTCACCCGCCATTTCTTTAAGTTTTTGATCGCGCGGGTTCTTAATGCCTATTTTTTCTTTCTGAAGACGGTATATTTTTTTAATTATCTCCGCGTAACTTTTGTTAGAATTTAGTAATTTATAAAGATTTTCTTTTTCCTTTCCACTAAATCGATATTTTGGATTATCTATAAACGGCATTGCTTGATAAAATAACCGAAATTTTAATAAATTAGGTAAATATTTTTTTATATCATTATTCTCCGGAAATATATTGCGAACACGGTAACTGCGACTAAGAAAATCCCGAGTAATATAACTTTTTTGTGCTACATTCTGCTCTCCTTCAGACTTGCCATAAATTTGACGATACAGGGCATGGGGGGCAACGTTTTTTTCTTCAATATATTGCTTTAAAAAATCACCAATGAACCACAGTATTTCAACCGCTTCTGTCCCAGTAATATCATTCTTATTCTGTCTATATTTATTATAGTACGGAATAATATTATTTATAAGCTCTTTAATTGTCATATTATTTTAACTCTGACAAATTTTTTCCTCTAAAATCTTGTAGCATTTTTTCAAATTGATAAATAAAATCCACAAAACTTTCAAACATAGCCTTATTATATTCCGGCTGTCCATCCTGCATCTTATTGAAAAATAGATCTTTGTAATGGACAGTAATCTCGCTCGCCAAGTAAGAAATAAGGCGTTCTGTTATTTTTGTTTCTCCTTGATGGGAATGACTAACTCGAGACTGAAAATCTTCATGATTCTTATAAATTATAATACAACTTCCATCCCATATTGACCGATAGGCCTTCCCTGTTGTGCCGTCGACTTGTGGGTCTTCTTCTGAAATTTTAATATTAAACCCACTTCTTTTTTTAGGTTCGCCGGCAAACTCGCTTTCATCTTTATTTTTTTCATTTTTTGGATTTTCGCCACCATCATTATCACTCGGTAATTTTCCTTCATCTTCCGCCAAACCAGTGTTATCTTCTGTATTATTAATATCATCACTTGGATTTTCAATCTCATCGCCATCGCCACGGTCTTTATCTCCAAATTCATCACCGGTTGTCATTCCAAAAGCACCCCCGGCAAGTCCAGTTTTCCCGCCTGGTAAGTACTCTGTTCGATAATTCATTGCATCTATTCTGGCTAGTTTTGAAAGCGCCTTATTAAGCACGTCCTCTAATTGCTGATAGTGTCTTTCCTCTGTCTCCATGTTCACTTTTTTCACGTGTTCTAAAATAAGGTCTTCAAGATCAAATAAGGTTTGAAAAACCATTCGAGAATCTTTATCATTTTTAAAGTCAGTTCGCGCAATAGTCGGACCAAGAAGAGAATTTAAATCAATATAACCAGTAACATTCGGATGCCCCCAAATATCACTCTTATGCGTTGATTTAAAAGACTTAACATCTTTAATTTCACATATTCTACGTCCTTTTGAAATAAACACAGGCGGTTTATTTGTAGTAATACCTTTGGTCATCTTTAAAAAAATATGAATTGGATTTTCAATTTTTTTAGTTTCAAATAAATCGCCTTGTTTTTTATTTACGTGAAGATCGGTTAAATAATCTTCATAAACTTCACCGACAAGAGTTTCATAATCAAAAGGCGAACAAATATATTCGTTTGTATTAGCATCTATGAGTTTAATTGTGAGATTTTTCCTATTTAATATAAGTTCAAAATGTTTCTCAATTTCATCCTTTAATACCTGAACATCAATAACCTTCCACATTTCTTTATCAAATTCTGACAAAACGATTTTAGTGCCAGATTTACAATCAAAATCGGGAAGAATCTTTGGATCGGGCAAACTAATATCTTCTTGTCTTGGCTTATCAAATTCCTTGCGTGAGATAGGTAAAAAAACGGCATTTTTATTTTCCAACTTCGAAGTCACTTCAAGCTTTCCACAGGCAGCCATAAAAGAATAAATACCATAACCGAATTGACCATTTGTCCAGGCTTGCTCTTTTTTATCTGAATTACCAATATGACTAACAATTTTAGTAAAATTTGTTATGCCATAACAATTATCTAAAATATTTACCTTTCCATCCTTTGCCGTTTTACCCTCAATCGTTAAAACTATTTCAACTGGTCGTGAATAACTATTAAGCGTTTTATCGAAATAAAATTGATCCGCACTATCTATTGAGTTATCAATATATTCCATAAATATTCTGTTCGTATCGTTATACAAACTCGCAATGGAATTCAATATTTTTGGAGAAATGTGAACCTTGGTGGCCATATTATTATTAATTAGAGTTTAAATTCTTTATTTCTTTTAGGAAAATGAAATTTTGCTTTTGTTTCTTTAATTGAATGGTCAATTTCAGTAAAGATTTTAATGATTTCATCCTCGGAATAATCATAAGCACTACGATTGCCACAATTACCGAGAACCTTAAGTCTTTTTAAAACTTCATTAGTTCTATAAACAGCCAATTTTTTGAATCTTTCTCTTTTATTATCACCTATTTTTTCGGACATATATTTTTTATAAAGTTTATATTTGTAAGGATATATCGTATTTATTTTTTTGTCAACACTGTTATTTTTTTATAAAAATATATTATTAATTATATATAAAATATTTATCAACTTGCCGCTCAATTAAAATTAATCTATAATAAGCATAATATGAATATAAAATTCACTTAAAAACATGCCATCTTGACAAATTTACATAAAATAGTAAATATTCCCTGCCCAAAAGGCAGGAATATTTTATAAGTAGAAATTATATGAAAGCCTATTGCTCAGCAGTTAAGGAAAAAATGCTGGAACTTACTAGGCTTTTTTGTATAGAAAATAACATTTTTCAGCGCTTCGTAATTATTTATAAATACATCACCCTAATTGATAAAGATCCGATAACCAAAGATATTTTACAGAAGATATTTGATAACACCGCTGAGGTTATGGGTGAGGCTGGTCAAGAATTAAATGAAGATAGATTCCTTAATGTTAAAAGCGAGGTTATTCATACTAATGAATTCTGGGTATATTATTCTAATCTTAAAATAATATACAGCCGAATGAAAAAAATTAAGGAATGCAAACTAGCTGAAAAAAAGGAATTTGATGATTTATGTCGTCTTTTCTCTAAACCATACTCCAAGGATTCCCTTAAATTATCTTTTAAGGTTATAAATAGTAATATTTTTGAGCA
Organism: Candidatus Gastranaerophilales bacterium; assembly: GCA_028689995.1. GTDB lineage: Bacteria > Cyanobacteriota > Vampirovibrionia > Gastranaerophilales > UBA9579 > JAQVCB01. The sequence continues at coordinate 694 of JAQVCB010000067.1, read as the reverse complement.
ACTCGACCAGAAGAGTTTCTTAAGTGAAGACGAAGATGACAAGAAAACTTATTTTGAAGAGAAAAGAAGCATTTTGTGGCTAAAAGGACAAAAAGTTCCTATTGGCAAACAGGATAAAATTGGAAATGCCCATAAATTGCTTAAATATATCTTTAATAATAATAAGGATAATTTAGATGATGATTTCTTTTACTCTGAAATTGCCGAAGATGAGTTTGATGACTTTGATGAATATAAAGAAAATCGAAGGCGTTGGAAAAGGTATCATAATATTTGCTTTGAAGTTAATAAGAAAATTGAAGATGCTCTTAAAATTAAAGACTTCCTAATTTTCAACACTGGACGAAAAGGAAAAGTAAAATTAAATAAAAAATATCTCTAAAGTTCTGAAAAAATATCGCTAAAAAGACCTGTAAAACAGGTCTTTTTTTGTTGTTCTGAAAAATGGTACAGGAACTTTTCAGAACCCTATTTATCTATGATATGAGCGTAAACTGCCGGATAACCAACATATTTTGGCGAAAATAAAAGAAAAAACGAGGCTTTAACCTCGCTTAATCTACGTTGGCTCGGGGACCAGGATTCGAACCTAGATAAACAGGACCAGAACCTGTTGTCCTACCATTAGACGATCCCCGAATTATGCCAACCACTAATCAGTCGGCAAAAAATTATTTTAAAATTATTTCTCCTT
>JAQVCB010000178.1 GCA_028689995.1 Candidatus Gastranaerophilales bacterium | reverse complement strand
TTTTAAAATCTCTGACGGAATAAACGCTCCCTGTCCATAACAGTCAAGAACAGGATTTCCCGTATGCTGCCAGAAACTTTTTAAAAGTACGAAAAAAATGACCAGCAAAACTGTGACCAAGAGAAAATCAAGTTTATATTTTTTAAGTTTTTCTTCTAATATCATTTAATCTCCTGCCTGTGATTTAATTTTTTGAATATTTTTATATTGAAATAATCTCCGAATTCTTCCTGAAATTCATAATTTTCCTTGATAAAGTTATCGATTTCGAAGCCGTAATCTTTGCCAAAATATGGAAAGCCGTACTCCGTACACTCCCTGTTATTAACGAAAATATAATCAGGGGGATTTTTTTCGAGATTATTTATAATTTTATCTTCGCCAAGAGTTTCAACATAATTTGGTATAAGAGAATAATACCAGCCATGAGAAGGTCTGTCTGTCAGGAAATTAAGTATAAGCCCTTCGGGAATTACCAGTATTGAAGCCTTTTGGGGAACATTTTTATTTATATACTTAACTGTCATATCAAGAGGGTGATTAAATTCCGGAACAGAGTAAAGAGTTCCTCTTTCTGTTTTTAAAGGATATATATTACCGCTGGTTGAAATCGTCAAATGTTTCATATAAATAAACAGCGCTATTAGAACAAGAATCAGTAAACAGGTATTTTTCCAGACCTGTTTGTCTAAAAATTTAAAATATTCAGGTAAATAATCAGTAAGAAAAACTACATTTACAAGAAGGGCTACCGGAATAACAAAAGTTCCAAAGACCATCAGATCAATATTAAAATAAGATTTAAGAGTCGAAATTATACCAACCAGGGTAATAAAGATAAAAACGGGCTCTTTTGAGAGATTTTTTGAGAAATATTCCCGTATAGAACTCTTAAAAGTCTGAATTTTCCGCTTTTCCTGTTTGATTAAACCGTGAATTACAAGGATTATTAAAATTATTGTAGTACTCACAGGTATCCAGCAAAAGGCATATCCGGCAGAATAGATTTTAATGAGTTTAACCGGAAAAAATATTATGAGGAGGAATACCAGCACAGGTTTTAAAAAGCGTGGGATTTTGAACCTGATAATATGACTGAATTTGTCTGAAATCAGAAGTAAGAAAAAGTAAACAATTCCTGCCAGAACAGCAAAACTGCTTAACTCCTGCCAGAAAACTCCGACATTCTGGGTCATCAGATTTTTACTAAAATAAAAGCCCGTATAATTTCTGTAAAAATATTCAACAAGACCGGAGGTTGAATATTTATAGAAAAATTGGAGATAATTACTTATGTCCGGCAGAGTCAATCCCTGATAAAACAATATCGTCCAGCTGATAATCGGTATTATTAGGGACGAAACAAGACTTATTATTAAATATTTCTTTGAAACAGGTTTTAAATACAGAATAATTGCAAGTAAAACAATCAGGAAAAGGGAATATTCAACCTTTGACATGAGTGAAACAGCTATAAAGACACAGGAAAAAGGAATGAATTCAGGATTGGATGTCTTTAAATAATAAATACAGAATAACAACGATAGTAAAAACGAACTTAAAGCTATAGTTACAGCATATGTATAGGGGAAAGTATAGCTGGTAATGAAATAATGAAAAATAAATATAGCCATAACCATAAAAGATGCTGTCCAGCTTGTGAATTTATCGGTCACAGTCCTTGCGATAAGGTAAAATGTAATCAGGATAATTAAAGAATTTGCCACTCCTGCGCCATAAAGAGTATTTAAATTTACCCCAAAAATTCCGTATAAAAGGGCATTGATCTGATATGCCAGCGGTCCGTAAAGAATAAAAATATCTTTATATAGCACTTTTCCTTTAAGAATTTCAGCAGGAATATAGGCTTCTCTGCCGCAATCAAGGATAGGATGCCCCTGATGTCCCCAAAACAAAACTGAAGAAATGGCAAATATCGCTAATAATATAGAAAATAAAAATATTTCAGCACGGTGATCTCTAATTTTTTTTAAAACTTCCATTATAATCGCTTATACACCTTTATCTTGAAATCATAATCAAAATTCTTTTCCAGCCTGTAATTCTGCAGGATAAAATTATGAATCCCAAATCCGAATTCTTCCCCAAAAAAGGAAATTCCGATTTCCATGGCATGTCTGTTATTTATCATAATATAATCCGGTGGATTTTTTTTCAGGTTTTCTATTATATTGTCTTCTCCAAAAACCTCAATAAAATTGGGGGTCAGGTTATAATATACATCATCTGATGCTCTGTCAGTGAGAAAATTAATCATAGGCCCTTCAGGAATCATTAAAAATGAGCTTTTGGCTGGAATTGTTTCTTTTACATAAGTAATCAGCTTATCAAGGGTAAAGCCAATTTCTTTGGTCGTATAAATCGTCCCTCTATGTGATTTTACCGGATATGTAAAGTCATGTCTTGCTGCGTATTGAAATTTTATAAAGAAAATTAATCCTGTAAGTATCAGTATAACCAGACATGTGCTTTTCCAAACTTGCTTATCAAGAAATTTAAAGTATTTTGGCAGGTAATCAATAAGAAAAACAACATTTGTCAATACTGCAAGAGGCAGTAAAAAAGTCCCAAACGTATAAAGACTGATGTAAAAATATGATCTGCAAGTACCAATTATTCCTGCTGATGCGATAACAATGAAAATAATATCTTTTAAGGATCTCTCGGACTTTGTTTTGACTTTAAAATAGTCAAAAAGCAAGATGGCAAGGATTATTGTAGTACTGAAAGACAGCCATGACAAGCTGCTGTCCTGAGTATTACCTATTATGAATTTAAACGGGAAAAAAATCGGTATTGCTATTATCAGCGCTATCTGTACCAGCTTTGGGAATCTAAATCTGATAACATGGCTAAATTTATTGAAAACCACTGACAGGAAAATATATAAAATCCCTGCCGGCAGGATAAAATTGGAAAAAGTCCGGATAAAGCTGGTTATATTCTGGATAAAAAAACTTTTGGTAAAGAACAGTCCTGTACTGGTTTTGTGAAAATAGATAAAAAGATTGGAAGTCAGGTATTTATGCATAAGCTGGATATAATTTATAATTTCAGGTATGGTTAAACCCTGAAAAATTAGAATAGACCAGCTTATAACAGGTACAATAAGCAAAGACAATATGCTTATCGGGATATATTTTTTCGATAAAGGCTTAAAATAGGTAGTTATTGCAAATAAAATCAGAAGGAATGCTGCAAAATCAATTTTTGAGGCAATAGAAATCCCCATACAAAACAGTGAAATCAAAAT
>JAQVCB010000066.1 GCA_028689995.1 Candidatus Gastranaerophilales bacterium | reverse complement strand
AAAAAGCAGAGCCTGAGCTCTGCTGAATTTAGCAAGGTTATTATCAGAAGAATTAGAATTTTATAAAGAGTGATTTGGAGGATAGTTTGTGCATACCACTTAGAACTGTAAATTTATTAATTTAATTATTTGTTGAACAACCTAGTAACATTTTTTTAAAATTATCTGCTAGTTCGTCCTTTTTAATAATAAATTTTTCCATATCTGAAAAAAGTTCTCTGATCTCTGTAGAAATAATTTCTGTATTTAAATTTTTTTCAATCATAGCTCATATACTCCCGAAAACTAATTAACTTATTTCTCATATTAATGTTTTCGGCTATTTTTCAAATAAACTTTAGAGATTTAACGCTATATTTAAGAATTGTAAATTTAAAATTTTTTTTAATCCTTAATAACAAAGATTTTGGCTTATATTAAATCTCTATATAATTCTGACTATGAATATGTATTAATCTTTATTTTTTTCAAATAAAACAGAAAATCCTGAAATCTTTTTTGAAAGAATATGGTTAAACTTAAATGCCGGTTTATGAGATTTATTTTCAGATGATTCTTTATAACCGAATAAAAAATCAAGCTCTACTTTTAATTCTTCAGGACATATGAATTTATTTAATACTCCGCCCTGAGCCATAGATATTTCACCTGTTTCTTCAGAAACTACAATACAAGCCGCATCAGTCACTTCAGACATACCAATAGCTGCCCTGTGTCTTGTACCATATTGCCAGCTAAGTTTTGGATCTTCAGTCAGCGGAAGCAAAACACCTGCCGCAATAATTTTATCACCGCTTATTACTACCGCACCATCATGCAAAGGAGTATTAGGATGAAATATCGTAAGTAAAAGTTCTGTACTTATTGTAGCATTGAGCTTTGTACCAACTTCTATATAGTTTTCAATCCAGGCAGTATTCTGAATAACAATTAAGGCGCCTATGTGAGACTTGCTTAAGTACTTTACAGTTTCTGATAACTCGCCTATCATACTTTTAACTTCCGCTTCAGTCTCATGGCTAAAAATATTTTTACTGATAATTCCGGGTTGACCAAGATATCCAAGCAACCTGCGAAGTTCAGGTTGAAATATTACAACCAAACTAAGTACAATAATATTAACAATACTTTCCAAAAATGGTCCTAAAAATCTTGAGCTATATAATTTACTGAAGAACAATGCAAGAAGCAGCATTACGATTCCTTTTAATAGCTGCTCTGCCTGCGTTCCGATAATTTTTCTATATATTATTATAATAAACGCTACAATTATAGCAATTTCCATTACATCTTTAAATGACAGAGATATAACAAAATTCACTATGGGGTGATATATTAAGTTATAAAAATAGTTTAACACTATAATATACCCCTTAAAGTCTTAGCATGAAAGTCTTTCAGGTATCCTATCCAAAAATACAAGATTTTCGTAGCTCTCTCTTTCTATTATAACATCGGATGTCCCATTATGAACCAAAATTGCAGCAGGTTTCTGTACTCGGTTGTAATTACTGGACATTGAATAATTATATGCACCTGTATCAAATACACATAAGATATCACCCGGTTCAATATCAGGTAATTCAATATTTTTGATTAATACATCACCTGATTCACAAAAACGACCTGCAATAGTTACTGTTTCAGTAATTTTATCATTCACTTTATTGGCAAGAACTGCATTATATTTTGCCTGATACATAGACGGTCTTGGATTATCAGACATACCACCATCTACTGCAACATATTTTGTACCATTCGGAACTTGTTTAGAACTTCCTACTGTATATAATGTTACACCTGAAGAACATATTATACTTCTTCCCGGCTCAATTATCAGTTTTGGAGCTGGTAAATTATATTTTTCAAGATTCATATTTAAAGAATCCAGTATAATTTTTGCTATATCATATATAGATGGAGGGTTATCATCATCTGTGTATTTTACTCCAAGCCCACCGCCTAAATTCATCTCTTCAAGCGTTATGTTGAATTTATCTTTGATTTTGGCAAACTGCTCAAGAATTATACCAACAAGGTCGTGATAAATTCGTGTTTCAAATATTTGAGACCCGATATGAGCGTGAAGCCCTTTTAAATTCAAATTTGTATATTCCTGCGTTATCAACTCTATCGCCTCGTCGAGCTGAGTTATATCAAAGCCAAATTTGCTGTCCAGATGACCTGTCTGTATGTACTCGTGTGTATGACATTCAATTCCCGGAGTTAATCTTAAAAGAATATCTATATTTACATTTTTTGATTTAGCAACACTATCTAATAATGCCAGTTCTAAAAAGTTATCAACTGTAATTCTTCCGATTTTTGAATCGATAGCAAGTTCCAGCTCTTCTGAACTCTTGTTATTTCCGTTAAAATAAATATTTTCCATAGGAAAATCTGATTTTAACGCTGTATATAATTCACCGCCTGATACAACATCCAAACCGATTCCTTCACTTTTAAGTATGCAGCACATAGCCTTGGTCATAAAAGCTTTCGAAGCAAATAAAATTCTGGCATTTTTATATGAAGAAAAAGCATCTTTGTACTGGCGACAACAGGTTCTAATGCCCTCTTCATCTAATACATATAAAGGTGTACCGTAAATTTCAGCTAATTCAACTGTATCTAGTCCACCAATTTCAAGGTGATTATTTTCATTAACTTTTGCCGTCAAAGGCATAATAGATTGATTTACCGTACCTGCCATTTATCTCTCCTTAACTATATATGTTTAAAATATTATAAGCCGTATCTCTTTGTACAGCTGTAAAACCAGCTTTTTGAATACATCTTGCAATCTCATCTGATGTGGTTTTATGAAAATTTGCACCAGCCGATCTGACAACGTTCTCTTCAAGCATTGTACCACCAAAATCATTTGCGCCAAACCTCAAACTTAACTGTGCAACTTTTAATCCCTGAGTAACCCATGATGTCTGAATATTTGGAATATTATCAAGAACAAGCCTTGATACTGCAAGAGTCTTCAAATAATCATATGCGGTTATTTCACTTGCTTTTTGCTTTATATACCTGTCGCACGAATTTGATGAAGCAACACTTGTCCACAAAATAAAAGCCTTAAATTTACTTGTTTTATCCTGTAAACTTCTTATTCTTAAAAGATGTTCAACAATATTTTCCGGTTTTTCCCCAAGCCCGATAACCATCGTTGCTGTAGTATTTAAACCAAGATGATGAGCAACTTCCATAATATTAATCCATTCATCCGCTGAAATTTTATTCGGACTGATTTTACTTCTAACTTCATCACTCAATATCTCTGCCCCGCCACCCGGGATGGAAGATAAACCCCTTAATATTAATTCTTCTAATAATTTCTCAACACTTAAATTATTATTTTTTGCTATGTATGAAATTTCCGGCGGAGAAAATGCATGAATCGCCAGATCTGGAAAATCTTTCCTTATACTGCTTACTAAATTAAGGTGATAATCAAGCGAGAGATTCTCATTTAGTCCTCCCTGCAAAAGAACCTGTGTTCCTCCAAGGTCAACAAGTTCCTGAATTTTAGATTTTACAGTTTCATATTCAAGAACAAAACTATCAGGACTGTTAATATCTCTGCAGAAAGCACAGAACTTACACTTGCAGGAACAAATGTTTGTATAGTTAATATTTCTGTCAATTACAAAAGTGACAGGTTCAGAATCAGGATGTAAATGCTGCCTTTTGAGATCGGCGATCACACCGAGTTCAAGAAGATTATTATTGCTAAACAGTTCTAAAGCCTGTTCCATTTGCAATCTGTTATCAAACATATTCATAATAATAATATTTTATCCCAATAAAGATTCTAAACACAAATAAATATACGATATCTTCCATGATCCAGTTATACACAAGCCCACTCGCTCATCGCGGCTGTGCATGTGTTTCACCTTTCCAAAGGTCGGGTTTGGAAAATCCTAATTTCGAAGAAAATTGAATTTTCCCGCACCCTCCTATTGAATTTTTTAAAATAATGATGATATAGTTTCTACTATGCAAAACAAATCTATTGAAGAAAAATTCATATACAGCCCTGTACCAAAGGACAAAGATGCTATTCCATTGTGGTTCTGTTTCCCTAGTACCTACATGATAGGTATGTCATCTCTTGGATATCTTGCCCTTTTCAGAATTTTCGACCAGAATAAAGGAATTTATCCTGAGAGAATTTTTACAGACACAGAAAATACTATTCATAATCCAAAAGAAATCGAACTTGCAGGATTCTCTTTTTCATTCGAACTCGATTTTTTGGGTGTTTTCAAAATTTTAAGCAAATATAATATTCCATTCAGAGCAAAGGACAGAACCAATGATCATCCGATTATTTTTGGAGGCGGTCCGGTATTAACTGCTAATCCCGAACCATATGCAGATTTTTTTGATGTAATTAATCTGGGTGACGGTGAAGAAGTATTAACTGAACTGGTTAACGCATACAAAGAAGTCAGATATCTGCAAAACAGACGGGAAAAACTGGAACATCTGGCGAAAATAAGAGGTGTATATGTTCCATCTTTATATAATGTTGAATACAATTCTGATGATACGATCAAGTCATACACAAGAAATAATCCTAAAACCCCTGAAATTTTGACTAAAAGATGCATTGAAACACTAACAGACTGCGTTTATACTCCCATTCTTACAAAAAAAACAATGTTTTCTGATATGTTCTTGATTGAAACTTCGAGAGGATGTCCGAGAAGATGCGCTTTTTGTCTTGCAAGTTATCTCAATTTACCATCAAGATATCCTGACTTTAAAAGTATAATTAACTCAATTGATATTGGACTAAATAACACCCATAAAATAGGTTTATTAGGTGCATTAATTACTGAACATCCAGAATTCGACAGAATCTGCGAGCATATATTGTTTAAAAGAAAAGAAAAGAAATTTGAGTTATCAGTTTCTTCTCTCAGAGCGGATAAAATAACTCCGCTTATGATAAAAACTCTGGTCGAAGGTGGACAAAAAAATACCACTATAGCAATAGAAGCAGGAAGTGAGCGGTTAAGAAAAGTTATTAACAAAAATCTTTCTGAGGAAGAAATTAGAAGCAGCATAAAAATTGCCCGAGAAAACGGCCTTTCGGGACTAAAAATTTATGGAATGATTGGTCTTCCAACCGAAACGCAGGAAGATATTGCTGAGCTTGTTAATTTAATGAATAAACTCAAAAAAGAAAATAAAGGTTTCAAGCTGACTCTCAGTATCAGCTCTTTTGTGCCAAAAGCCCATACTCCTTTTCAGTGGGAAGTGCGGGAAGATACTAAAGATATTGAGAAAAAAAATGATTTTCTCAAGAAAGAACTTCATAAACTTGGTATTGAATTTAAACCGACAAGCGTCAAATGGGATTATGTACAGGCAGTTCTTTCAAGAGGAGACCGCAGACTATCTCCATTACTCGAAAAAGTTTACGAATATAATGGTTCTCTGGGAAGCTGGGGCAGAAGTTATAAAGAATTTAAAGATGGACAGGAATGCCCATCCTATGACTGGTATGCGTTAAGGAAAAGAGATTACAATGAAATTCTCCCATGGGACTTTATAGATGTTGGCATTGATAAACAAATTCTAATAAAAGAACATCAAAAAGTTATAAATTAGCAAAGATTGATATTTTATATCACTAAAATCCTAACCAGTTTGATTCTTCAGCTTCGTTGCCAAAAAACAAATAAAACATGATTTAACTTAATTAACAGTTCAAGTTAATAAATGAATAAGTGTAAATTTTACAATATTGTAAATAAGTGTAAACTTTACATTAAAAAATAGCACAAAATAATAGTGTCTGGACTTATAATAATTATATAAAATATGACCTCTAACTCTCTATTTTGGACTTAACCTCTAACCCCCTTAGAGGTTTTTCTTTGCATATTTTCCCATTACTAACAATCTTTGTAAAAGAGAAAGTCGTGCAGAACGACCTTTGCCCGGTCGTAACGACTATAGACTGGATATAAAAAAAAATATTTTTTGGTAGTTATGCATCAGTCTTATTAACTTCAACATAATTATTCTTATCGGACTATATCAAATCGTAATAAAAAATTATTGTATCTCATCAAAAAAGCACCGTTTCAGGTGCTTTTTGTTTATTAATTTAATCTGATTATTTCTTGGTGCGATAGACTGCAATATGTTCAGGATTAATAGATAACCAGGTAAATGAAGTTAATTCTTCAACCTTTGGCATATTAACGATAAATGTACCGCCGTATCTACCTCTTGAAAATCTTACAATATTCTCATCTGATAATTTTTGTAGAGCTTTTCTGATGGTGTTGCTGCTAACTTTAAGATCCAGCGCTAATTTACCCATTGCAGGAAATTTATCACCAATTTTATAATTTTCTTTAATTAAAAGTTTCAAGTGACGTTCAACCTTTTCATAATTATAAAGGCTAGCATCAACAGCTGAAGCAAAAATTGAATTTTCCTGCTTTGGATAGAACTGAGCATCAGATGGTAATCGCATAATGAATGTACCGTATCTGCCTCTTTTTGACTTAATAATTCCTTGTTCCACCAGACGTTTCATAGCATCATGAACTGTTTTAATACTAACCTTTAACGTTTCTGCAAGTTCAAAATGAGGCGGTAATTTATCATTTACCTGAAATCTCTTGGAAATAAGATCTTTTAAATCACGTTCTACTTGATCTACAAGAGTATCTGATTCAAGATTAATGGTTTCATCTGTTTTTTCGATATCTGTTATAATTGGCATTTCTCTTAAAATCCAATTTGATTTATTACCTCTACAACCTCTTGATTCAATCACTCCTATACTTGATAGATATTCAAGAGCAAGTCTTGTTGTATTTAAAGCACTTCCAATAACCTTGGAAAGTTCTCTTGAAGAAGGTAATGGTTCTCCGATTTTATAATCATTATTGACTATAATATTTTTAAGCGCAACAATAGCCAGATCACGTTTTGAAATTTGTTTTCTTAATTCTGTATTTTCCTGATTAATATCACGAATAAAAGTACCGATTCGTTGCTTGGATTCAACATATCCTTTGTCCTCAATAAATCTGATAGCAGTTTGAACAGTTCCTATGCTAATACCTAAATAATGAGCCAAAGCAGCTTTTTTAGGAAGCAAATCATTTTTCTTAAGTTTTGAGTTTGTTAAACCTGCTTGAATCCATTCACCCATCCATTCAGCAAGAACATTGTCCTTTGTTGTTGTTGCATTTTTAAAATCAGGTAATCTGTTTGGCAGTTCACTAATTTCAATTCTTCGTAAACTCGATTTAGAAATAATTTTCTTTTCGCTTAAATTTAGTAAACTTGCATCTTCTTCTACTCTACCTACGGACTCTGTGGTTTTTAAATTGGTAATCATTAAATATATAACCTCCGACCTAACTTACAATTAAAATTTAAAATTTCTTACAATCAAATTTTTAAATAATTTGCTTTGCTGTTAATAATAAAACAAGAGTAAAAAAAAAAATTGCCTCTTTTATAAAAAAATATTTAAAAATATATTTTTTTTACAACTTAAAAAAAATACGAATTATCTTAAATCTAGATTCTATGTGCTTTTTAGAAAAAAACAATTCAAGTATAAATATTTTTTAATATTAAGATATATTAAACAAATGATTGCATTCTTAATTTAAAAAATAATTAAATATGAATAAAAATAATAAAAATAAATTGAGCTTAATTATCTGAATATAATTCTGCAAATAACCAATGCAGACATAATACCTGCGAGATCAGCTATCAAACCTGCTATGAGAGCATGTCTGACTTTCTTAATGCCGACTGCTCCAAAATAAACAGCAAGTACATAAAAAGTGGTTTCTGAACTACCTGTCATAACAGCTGCTAATCTCGCCATATAAGAATCACCGCCATATTTACCTGCTATTTCTGTCATAATGCCTAACGCTCCACTTCCTGATAAAGGTCGAATAATTGCAAGAGGGAGTATATCTGCCGGCATGCCAATATAATTCAAAAAAGGACTTAAGGCATGTGCAATAAAATCTATTGCACCGGAAGCCCTGAACATTCCAATTGCAACAAGAATTCCAACAAGATAAGGGATTATTTTAACCCCGACACTAAACCCTTCTTTTGCCCCATCTACAAAAGTGTCATAAATTGCTACTTTTTTATAAACAGCCCAGAGAGGAATTAAGACTAGAGTTAAAGGAATTGCCCATTTTGAAATTATATTTATCGCATCAATAAACATTAATCACTCTCTCCTAACTCTTCTGTGATTACTGAAGAAGATTTAATTGATTCCTGATGCTTAACACTGAAATAAGGAAGATTTTCAAGAATTTTAACCGTTATAATCGCGGTTATAAGAGAACAAGCTGTAGCAATAATTGTAGGTCCAATTATAACAGTAGGGTTTTTTGAACCTGTAGCCGCTAATATTGCAATTATAGATGCCGGAACAAGTTGGAATCCTGCTGTATTAATTGCCAAAAAAGTACACATGGCATTTGTTGCTTCTTCTTTATTATTATTTAATTTCTGAAGCTCTTTCATTGCTTTAATTCCAATAGGAGTTGCAGCATTAGTTAAACCAAGAGCATTAGCAGAAAAATTCATGGCTATATTGCCTATTGCAGGATGATCAGGGGGAACATCCGAAAATATAAATTTTGTTATAGGCTTTACAATTACTGCAAATATTTTCAAAAGACCCGACTTTTCTGCCAGCTTCATAATACCAAGCCACAGCGACATGATACCAATTAAAGAAATTGCTATTTCAACTGCAAATTTCGCAGAATCCATAGCTGCTTGAGTAACTGCATCAATTTTTCCATTTATTCCACCAAGAATAACCGCAGTTATTATAAAAAATAACCAGATATAACCTATCATCTATAAACCTTTTTTATAGTTGAGTAATTAATATAATTAATTTTATCAGCAATTCAGGGTTATTGGTAATTAATTAAACCTGATACCAAGTTAATATGGTAAACGAATTATACTAAAACGAGTTTATATTTCCGAAGGCTCGAACGAGTTATATAAAACTTACGCAAAGGCTCATCGCCTTCGCTACAGTTTTACTTCACTCCCACTACCGTATATCGCCTCCGAAAATAACGCTCCTACTACCGGATACCATTTTTTATTTGTTGTTAAAATCCCAAATTCATTTTTGAAGCGGTATATATGCGGAATAATTAATAATTGTAAATTTTTTGAACATTATTTAAATTAAAGGCAAAATATTTTTTTTTATAAATAAGGAGGTTAATGAATTGTAAACAATTTCACAATTAAATATAAAATACCAAAAAAAATAAAATAATTAACATTAGAAAAACCGAAAATATGTGCAGTAATAGTAATTAGAAATGTAATATACTAAGTTCGGAGGTAAAGTCTGTGTTGCTGGACAATTTGGTAGGAAAATGAATATAAACCCCAATAATCTAAATTTGAAAGATATTGATAATATCAGCGTAACTGCTTATAGGATATTATCAATTTTAAATTTGCTTTTAGAATATCCATGCAGTGATAAGGAAATAAACGAAAAACTTCAGAAGGATATTATAGGTGCAAGATCTCTTTCTCAGGATACTATTTGCATATATATAAATACTTTAAGAGCAATAGGCTGTGAAATATCAAGACCGTCAAAATCTACTGACTATAAATATGTCTTAACTAATTATCCTTTTAAAATCAAATTAACTGAACATGAAATTAATGCTCTTGTTAAAATCCAAAAATATGCATTTACTATTGATAATTGGAAGTTAAACTATAAATTTGATCAATTACGAAAATTATTTTTCGAACGTTATTATCATCCTGAAACCATCGAAAAAAGAGAAATTATAGAAAAATCTACATTCCTCAGACAGAGAAGAACTTGTCAACCTCAAATAATATACGCGCTTGAAAAATATTGTAATAAAAAAAGCACACTGATTATTAACTATAATTCTCCTGTATCAGGTGAAAAATTAATAGAAATGTCAGTTGATAAAATAAACTTTGAAAACGGATCATTTTATTTGTGGGGATATAATCTAAAATTTGAAGAAACCCAATATCTAAGAATTGACAGAATCAAAGAAATTCAGGCAATAAATATTAAAAATAGCCAGCATTCACAAAAAAATTATTCTATTAAATATAAATTAACCGGCATTTCTGCACTCACATTCACTCCAAATATCGATGAATTAATCATAGACAAAAATAATAATGAAATTATTATAGAATCAAAAAGTAAAAATAAATTCAAAATTATTCAAAAAATACTAACATATGGAAGTAACTGTACTATACTATCGCCTGAAGAAATAAAAATAGAAGTTATAAATAAATTAAAATCTACTTATATCATGTATAAAGAAGGGACATCATTTTAAAATCAATGAAAATTGATAGAATAAAGAAAAATAAAAAAATAAGTTCAACCGCATACAGAGTTTTACTTTTGTTGAAATTATTAAATGAAAAGAATTTGGGTATAGAAGATTTAAATGCAATTTTATCTCAGGACCCAAATATTTCCAGAACATTTTCAAATGAAGTTATTCTAAAATATATTAGCACTTTACGACTTGCAGGATATAAGATTACTAAACCCTGTGTCTCAAATAACTATACCTATAATTTAATAAAAGCTCCGGTTCGAATAAAATTAAGTGAAGATGAGCTAAATTCTTTTATTTTTTTTGATACATTTATGTCAAATATAAGTCAAAAAAACCTGCAGGAAGCAAAAAATAAACTTTTTGAAAATCTATTCAGATACATGAATGACGATGACATATCACGATATAACAAACTAAAAAAATCTTATAAGAACAATAACAGCTTAAATACAAAATTTCAAAAATATACACCTATAGCAAGTAAATTTGAACAATACTGTATTGATGAGCAGAAAATTATCATTAAATATAAATATCCCTTTAAAAAGGAAATTCAAATAATACTTGAACCCAAATACGTTGAATATATAGGTGAAGATATATACTTTTGCGGTTACGATCCGATTATTGGAGAAAGACAATTAATAAACGTTGATTATATTGCTGAAATGAAACAATTACCCGTAAAATCAAGCAGTAATTATATTTTATCTCCGGTTATATTCAAATTAAAAGGTCGTCTTGCAAAGTCTTACGAACTGCATGAAAGTGAAAAAATAACTGAAATTAATTCTGAAACCGACACAATTACGATTACTACATATGCAGACTGTAAAACTATGTTAATGCAAAGACTGCTAAAATATGGGGATTTATGCGAAGTTCTATATCCAAAAGCATTTAGAGAAAAAATAGCTAATGAAATTTATAAAACAATTAAAAATTATGAAAAAGATTATAAATAATAAGACTATAATAATCTTACTATTCTACTTTATGGCTCTTAATCTTCTTAAAGCTTTTTTTACCTGATTATCAGATGGATTTAATTTAATACATTCCTTATAATAAGTTATTGCCAGTGATTTTTGATTTATAGCTTCAAGAGATAAGGCAAGGTTGTAAAATGCATCTTCACAATATGGATTGATGGAAATTGCTTTAGAGTAAGCTGTAATAGCACTAATGTACTGTCTTTTTTTGAAATAAATATTACCCCGATTATAGTAAGCAAGCATAAATTGTGGATTTATCGATATGATCTTATTAAGGAGTTTTTGAGCTTTATCAGATTGGTTATTCCTGCAAAGATAAAGCACATAACTATATAAAAGCTCTATTCTGTTGGGATTTATGGATATAGCTTTTTCCCAAGTTTTTGTTGCTTTATCATACTTTTTAATTTGTTCATAATTATCTGCGATTTCGGCCAGACTCCATGAATTTCTTCCAGCTTTTACAACAGCATTATCAAGATATAACTGTGCCTCATAATTTTTTTTACTGTATATTGCAGCATTTGATTTTTCAATAAGCTGCAATGTTGTTAACGAATTATAAAGATTTTGTGATGGTGAAATATTAACTTTATTGGAATTAGATAAAGATTCAGAAGAAGGCTGTATATTGCTTCCTGTCGACGATAAATTAATATTGTATATATTAGGCGGATTTATATCCGTTTTTGAATCATTCACTTTGGAAGACGGATAAAGAGAAGGGGCTCTTCTTAAAGAGGAAATTATATCCAAATGGGGAGTATTTACAAGTTTTAAATTAATATTAGAAAAAAATAAATTGTTCAGACGAATATTTTCATCACGAATGTTTAAAATCAAACTTTCTCGAAAATCCGTAAAATTATCTTTAGTAATTCTGATATTTAATTGCTCTGCTGAATTTATTCTATCGGATATTGTGCTTTGCGCATGGGTTATATGAACAGAATATAAATATAGGCTAGATATACTAAGACACAATAACAGAATTTTTTTAAAATTTTTCATAAGTTACCTAGTTATATTGTAAATTCATCATAATATAATTTTAAACAATATTTGGAAAAAAGCCAGAAAAAAATACTGCTTTGCCTACATTATACATGTTATAAATTATAGAGATTGAAAGATAAATTAATATTGACCAAAAAAGTAATTTAAAACATGCATAAAAAAAACCTCTTGCGATTTATAACTTATTAAATATAATATATATGTGCGTACTCTGATTTTCAGAAAGGAAGTTTATAGATGAATAAGGAAGAGTTAGTTCAAGAAGTTTCAAAAAAAGCTAAGGTTACACAAAAAGAAGTAGCAGAAGTTTTATCAACATTTATTGAAGTAGTTGAAAAAACAGTTTCTAAAGGCAAAAAAGTTACTTTAGTTGGATTCGGAACATTCGAAGCTCGTAAACGTTCAGCTAGAATAGGAAGAAACCCTCAAACAGGTAAAGAAATCAAGATCCCGGCTAAAACAGTTCCAACATTCTCAGCTGGTAAAAAATTCAAAGAATTAGTAAATAAATAAAAATTTTTTTATTAATGAATAAAAAACAGGTGCTTATTTAGCACCTGTTTTTTTAGAAATGTTATTTTAATTTTTGTAAAAATAATATATAATAATAAAATTATTAAGTTTAAAATTTAATAAATAAGGGAACATAATATTTATAAAATTTTAAAATCACATTTTTATACGATAAAAGTTAACATAAAAAATATTACAATGGATATGAAATAAAAGTGTCAAGGAGTGGACAATATGTCAGTATCATCAGCATCAGCATCATCTGCATTACTTAGTTTTAGCGGTGTTGGATCAGGGTTGCCTGTCAGTCAAATAATAGAAGCTCTTATGGGGGTTGAGCGGCAGCCGGTTGATAGGCTATATGAAGATCAAACTGCACTTCAGAGCTCAAAAACAACCTTAAATACTCTTGGTTCTAAAATAACATCAATGAGAACAGCCGTTGAAAAATTTACTGATTCTAATATTGCTTCAGTATTTGATATTTTCAGCAAAAGGACATCTTCAAGTTCAGATAGCGCAATAGCAACAGCTACTGCTAGTAATAATGCTATTATTCAAAATGTAAAATTAAAAGTTAATCATCTTGCAACAGCAACCACAGCAACCAGCATGAACGACCCTGGTAAGGTTATTACCGGGGATGAACTGGTCAAAAATCTGGGTAATGGTTCAGCAGTTGTTACAACTGAGGATGATGACGGAAAAACAATTGGAACTACATTCAGTATTTATGTAGATAATAAAAAATACACAATTAATGTTGATGCAACAACCACACTTGACAAATCCAGTGATTCTAATAGTATTGTAAGCCAAATAAATACAGCTACGGGCGGATTATTAACTGCCAAAGTAACAGATGGTAAATTTGAAATTGACGTTAATAATACTGCTGAAAATCACGACATTAAACTTGGATCAAGTAGTGATACATGTAATTTCCTTAATGTGATGCAGCTGAATACTAAAGTTGCAGTTCTGGACGGAGAAGGAAATCCTATTGAAGGCAGTACAAATTATATTACCAGTGACAATGAAATAAGTTCAATATATACAGCAGGAATAGTCGTTGGTGAAAATGCAAGCGCCAATTTATCAACTACTGTAACCGCTGGCACTTTTACAATAGGAAAAGCTACTTTTACAATTACTGAATATAACTCGCTTGCAGATGTTATTTCCAGAATTAACAGTGACGATGATGCCGGTGTTATTGCTACATTTGATGCAAGATCCAATACCATGAAATTAACATCCACCGATCCCGGGGCTACTTCAATTAATCTTTCAAACGGATCCAGTAACTTCCTAGCTGCTATGGGGTTGACTGTTTACAATCCCGGACAAGCTGATGATAATACTTTAGCTGAAGGATCGCAAACATTAGGCACAAATGCAAGTTTTGACCTGAACGGAAGGACAATTGAAGCGAATACTAATACCGTAGGTAGCGATGTCACAGGACTTTCAGGAGTTACTATAAACTTAAAGGGAACAACTCCAACAAATACTGGCGGATCTACCACTGCAACTCTTAAAATTGAACAGGATACAACTGTTATTGTTGACGCAGTAAACAGTTTTTTAACTAAATTTAATGATTTCTGTACAGAAATTGACAAAGATACAGCTTCAACCGGAAGTTTAAAATCTGATTATTCTCTCATTAGATTAAAAAATGAAATGAGAACAAGTTTAATGAACTCAGTACAGGGATTAAGCGAATACGACAGCCTAGGAATTGTCGGAGTTAGTACAGGATCGATAGGAACAAGTGTAGATACTAAAACTAATACATTAAGTCTTGATAGGAGCAAATTTCTTGAAGCACTAAATGATAATGCGTCAGATATCAAAGCACTGCTCATCGGAGACAGTTCCAGAGGTATAACAGGTATATTTCAAAACCTTAAAACAAAACTTGACAGTGCTTTAGATCCAGAGAGCGGATATATACATACAAAACAGAATTCTATAAATACTCGGTTAACAACCCTTGCAAAATCTATAGCAGATGGAGAACTGCGACTTCAGGCAAAAAAAGAAACTCTTACACAACAATACAATCTGATGGATCAATTGATAAGCAATATGAAATCGCAAGCTCAAAATTCATACGGAATATACTAAAAGCTGTCTCAGGAATTATTCTAATTAAAAGAAAAACGCATGAGTTCATACTAACTCAAGCGTTTTTCTTTTAAAATGATTCCGTAACAAGTTTTGTGTAAACCTTAAATTTGAGAGATTAGAGAAATTTTTCTAATCTCTCTTCAAAATATATCAGAATTTGGTTGAATATCAAGCTCCAATTTGGAATAGGCATAGTCCATT
>JAQVCB010000177.1 GCA_028689995.1 Candidatus Gastranaerophilales bacterium | reverse complement strand
ATTTAAAAAGAACACAAAATCCCTGCAATTGTTGCAGACATGTAAGAAGCCATTGTTCCACAGATCAGAGCTTTTACACCTAATCTTGCTAAATCTTTTCTCCTGCTTGGAGCTAATTCCCCTATGCCTCCAACCTGTATTGCGATTGAACCTAAATTAGCAAAGCCGCAAAGAGCAAAACTTGCTATAATTATTGATTTAGGCGCTAGAACAATATGTGAAGTTCCTTTAATTATTGATGCTAAATCCATATATGCTACAAATTCATTAAAAACCATTTTTGTTCCTAACATAGAACCTACAACATTTGCATCATGCCATGGAACTCCCATAAGCCAGGCAAAAACAGAAAATACTGAGCCCAGAAGATCTTTTATACCGAGATGATGAAAATCCATACCCATAAAACCTGTTAAACCGATACTTGCAAGCCTTGTCCCTGTAAAACCGACTAAAGCATTCAACATGGCAATAAGCGCCAGAAAACCTATAAGCATAGCAACTACACTGATGGATATTCTCATTCCGTCACTTGCGCCATGTGCAATTGCATCTATTAAATTAACATGCGTTTTTTTAATTTCCAGTTTAACTTTATCTTTTGTTTGAGATTCTTCAGTTTCAGGCCAGACAATTTTTGAAATTACAAGCGCTCCGGGTGCTGCCATAATACTTGCTGCAAGAAGATAATGAGCAGGAATACCCATAGAAATATATATTGCCATGACTCCGCCTGCTATACATGCCATGCTTCCTGCCATTGAAGCAAGAAGTTCCGACATTGTCATGCCGGGAACATAAGGTTTAATTAAAATTTGCGCTTCTACCTGTCCGACAAATGCGCTTGATACATTGGATATAGCTTCACTTCCGCTGACACCCATTACTTTATGGACAATTTTTGCAACAATTGCAACTATTTTCTGCATTAAACCAATATGATAAGCAATGCTGACAAGTACAGCAATAAAAATTATGGAAGCTGTTAGCTGAAAAGCAAGTATATAACCCTGTCCTGCTCCAAATACATCGTTTAAAAGTTTTTGATTTACAAGGCTGCCAAAAACAAAACTTCCGCCTTCAAGAGCGTATTTAAGCAATTTTTCAACACCCGTTCCAATATAACCGAACAGCTTTTGCCCAAAGGGAACTTTAAGCACAAAAATTGCAAGAGAAAGTTGTATTACAAGACCTGTAATCACAAGTCTCCAGTTAATAGCTTTTTTATTATTTGACATAAGAAAAGCCAAACCAAGAATCACAACTATTCCAATCAATCCAAAAAAATTACTCACAAACAAATCCTTTAAATATTATTTTTATTTCAATTTACAACAGGAATAAAATACCATGAAGCTGTCTCAAAAAAATCTTTTTTTTCGTACGCTTTCATCGGCTAATGTCAAATTTTTAAAATTTAGACTTTTAAAATCACTTCATGAAATTATTAAATTTTAATAAATTGTATCCTTTTTCACTAGCAACTTTTATAATTTTTATTTTTTAATTAATATATAGAAGCTACTTCAAAGGAGTGTATTATGAGTTTGAATATATGGAAAATGGGGATTGGTTTTACCGGTAAAACACCTCTTGAAA
This sequence comes from Candidatus Gastranaerophilales bacterium, assembly GCA_028689995.1. Lineage (GTDB taxonomy): Bacteria > Cyanobacteriota > Vampirovibrionia > Gastranaerophilales > UBA9579 > JAQVCB01. The sequence goes on along the minus strand of JAQVCB010000177.1, from coordinate 1,682 downwards.
CAACTCAAAAAGCTGCTGCTTTTATTCAAACCGAAAAACAAAATTTAGCCGGTGAACCTCCTAAAGATACAGTTGTCATAACTTCAAAGCAAGATACTAAACAGAAAACTACTCTTCCTCAAACATCTGTTATTGAAGCAGCAAAAACAAAAAAACCTGTAAAAACTTTAACTGACAAAGAAAAAATTTTATTAATACAAGAATTAAAGGAAAAATCTCAAAACGGAACATTAAAACCCCCCACAGAGGATAAAATAAAAATTATTATGTCTATGCCTCTTGATGATGGTTTTAAAAATTCTTTACGCGGTTTATTTGAAAATAAAGAAATAAGTAGCGATCCTATAAAATACAATAAAGGAGTTCTGGAAATTTTAAATAAATATGGTCTGGCTTAAAAATTTTTTGAGATGTGAATTTTATACGATATAATCTAATCAGAGGTATTTTCTGGAATTAAGTTTAATATAGGTATTAAATGTATACAGTAGAGCAATTAAAAGAAAAGATTGAAGAGAACGATCACTTTGTTGACATTAATGAGATTGGTTCTTATTTAAAAAACTGGAGAATTGATCCTGTTTATGAAGATGATGATGGAATCGAATACTTTGACGATCTTGCTGCCTCCAAGTTTAATCAGGGCATTATTTTAAAAGAAAATGGCAAAAATGATGAAGAAGTAATGCTGATTTTAAACAAAGGAGTTATAAATTCAACTAACATGCCAACCATGAAACATACAACCCTTCAAGTAAACGATAATCCAGGTGAATTTAAAAAAGTCACTGTAGATATTACAACTCAAACTCTAGCTCTTCTTGCTGAATCAATAGCTCAAAAAATCACAACTGATATAACAAACAAGGTTAAAGATACGAATATTTTTAATTCTGCAATAGATGCAGGAAAATTAACAAGAGATAATGAAATTCTTGCAAGTCAGGTAAAAAAACTTCTTAAGGAAAATCAAAAACTAATTTCAAGAGTAAGCTTTCTTCAGCAGGAAAATGCCAAATTTAAACATATCTTTGGTTCTGTTTATATGAAACAGGAATAAAAATTGGTCTAACAACTTTACACTTCTTAAAACATTTTTTAAGCAAAAATAAAAAACCGCCATAGGACGGTTTAATTTCAATCCACAAATAATGCTGAATTTTCAATTAGGTTACCATTTTTTTTGGATTTCGTCAATGTATAATCTGCATTTTTACGAATTATTAACTTGATTTCTTTTTTTAAAATATCAATAACTTAAGTTTTTAAATGGTCATCCCGACCGCAGTGGAGGGATCTTACTAATATATACATTAAGTATACAATAGTAAACTGGTAAGACCCATTCGACTTCGCTTCGCTCCGCTCAGGGTGACAAACTAATGAGAATAAGATATTTAACGATTTAGCAATTCAAGTTAAATATTGAAAATAATTTTGATCTTTTTCCCCAAGCTTTATAAAATAACTTTATGGGTAAATATGAAATAAAGAAAGTTTTAGCTGTAGACAATAACTTAAGTCTCAGAGAATGTGAAAAAATGATTTTCTCGGAGGATTGTTGTCTTGGAATTCTTGATGAAAACAGAGAAGTAATAAGCTTTGTTACTAAAGAAGACCTGATAAAAGTGTTAAGGTTTAATCTGGATAATTATTCAATAAATCTCATAGCAACTTTAACA
>JAQVCB010000065.1 GCA_028689995.1 Candidatus Gastranaerophilales bacterium | reverse complement strand
AGGTAAAGTTGAGGCTTTAGGCTTGAAATATATTAGACCAACATCTAAAGATGACGGATATAAAGAAGATTTAATAGCATCAAGTGAAATTGAAGAAAAAAAAGAAAAACTTGTTCAAAATCTTAAAGAAACAGTTATAGATAAAATAAGAGCAGAATCATCATTTAAAAAGACTGATACAAGTTGGAAATGCTCTAGTTGTTCATTTAGTTTTCTGTGTGATGAGGAGGGTGAAGATGGAAACGAAGAATAAAACCCAAGTTAGCATAACAGATGGACTTAATGAACAACAGAAACAGGCTGTTGTGAATCCGATTAATCATTGTACTAAAATAGTTGCCGGTGCAGGAACAGGCAAAACAAAGATTATTTCAAAACGCTTTGTGAAATTGGTCAATGACCTGATTGAAGATGGTGTTGAAAATCCTGCAACAAGGCTTCTTGTTATAACATTTACTGATAAAGCTGCTAATGAAATGAAAGGACGTATTTTTCAAGAATTAAAAGATAATGATGTTGATTGCCTTGGTCAGGATTTATGGATTTCAACATTTCACAGTTTTTGCAGCAGAATATTGAGAAAGCATTCTATCGAAGCAAACCTTTCACCATCATTAAAAATGGGCGAAGAAAAACAGTTAAAAGATATTTTTGACAATATTATAAAAAGAATAAAATATGGTGAAGCAAATACAATTGAGAACTTGAATGAAACTGCAGATTTATTAGGGTTAAACGCTGAGCTTTTAAACATTGATAGTGTCAATAAACTTAATAAAATTAATGATTTAGATGTTATTCTTGATGATATTTTTCCATTGATTAAAAAAATAAAATCATTAGGAATTGATGCAAAAGAATTTCTCGATAAATCAACAGTAGCAATAAAGAACTACTCTAAAACAATCAAAACAATACCTTTTGGATTCAGTTCTAAAGAAGAATATTTAGAAGAATGGGAACAGCATTTAAAGGCATATGCTGATGATTTTTGCCGCTACGAAGATATAATATTCAAAGATGATGGCAAAAAAGAAGATAAAGGAGCATTTCAGGCAATTGCAAGTGAAAAATTAATACTGGATAAAAATAATGCAAGAGGTAAAAATGCTTGTTTGCAATGGAGCCAAGCTACAAGTTTTCCTGAAAATATTGATAAAATTGAAGAAATTGAATTGCATTTGACTAAAATAGTTGCATTGATTTATGCAGTTTATCAAAAGGAACTCGAAAAGTTAGATACAGTTGATTTTGATGACCTTATAAATAAGACTATTCAGATATTAAAGCAAAACGAAATAATCAGGCTGTATTATCAGAAACTTTTTAAACACCTTATAATAGATGAATTTCAAGATACAAACGGTTCACAGCTTGAATTGATAAAGTTATTGCTTGATAACAACAATGCCAATATTACTTTTGTAGGTGACAGGAAGCAGTCTATTTATGGTTTCAGGTTTGCACAAATGGAAAACCTTGAAGTCCTGCATAATTATATCGAAAACAAATACAGTAAAAAGTATGAACCAATTACATTAGAATACAATTATCGTTCAACCCCACATGTCTTAAATGCGGTTAACCATGTAACAAAAGAATGTCTTAACCTTAATGAAATTTTAAATCCAAACCCTAATAAAACCTTTGATACGGAAAATAAACATGTAAAAGTAACCACATTGAATGGCTTTTCTGATTCAGATAATCATAAAATCAGCGAAGCAAAATATATAGCAAGTGAGATTATAAGGCTTACAAAAGAGGAAAATGCGAAGTATAAGGAATTTGCAGTACTTGTAAAATCACACTCTCAAGCAGAGCTGATTGAAAAACAGCTTACAGAAGCAGGGATTCCATCAATTAAAAAAGTAAACATAGGCTTTTTTATTAATCCTGTAATTCGAAATGCAGTTGCTTTATTGCGTTTGGCTAAAAATATACGGGATGAGATTGCACTCGCCAGGATTTTAAAGATAAAACTGTCCGATCAAGAACTATATAGGCTTAAAATTGAGGCAGATAAAGAAATTTTAAAAACAAAAGAGTTTAAAGAGCTCAAAAAGCTTACTCTGTCTGAAAAATTAACCTTTATAAGAGAAAACAACCTTATTAATAATCTCGATGTCCCTGAAAATGTTAGAGATTACACAAATCGTGTTTTTGAAACTATTTATTCAATATCACAGCAGAAGAATACTTTATCTCTTTTGCAGATTTATTATAAGCTGATAAACGAAATAAAACCGTATCTTGAGCTTAGTGGCATAGAACAGTACAGAGTCGAACTTGATTTAAGAATTTTTGAGAAAATAATTGCTGATTTTATGCAAAGTGAAAACTATGTAAGCATAAGCAATTTCCTTGATTATATCGATAGGATTAAAGATAACAGAAGTTTTGAACTGCCAACTCTTGCAGTTAAAGATATTGATGCAGTCCAGCTTTTAACCGTGCATGCCAGCAAAGGACTTGAATTCCCTTATACATTTATTGCGAGTATTTCTACAAGTTCAAAGGGCGGTAATAGTGACGGGACAAATATTTCCTTTGATCTTCAATATGGAGATAAGCCAGGATTTGGAATAATTGTGCATAAATTTGAAGGGAAGTCCACTCCTAAAGCTCTTTTATACAAAGAAATATGGAAAAAGCCAAGAGAGAAAAACGAAGCCCTAAGACTATTTTATGTTGCTGTGAGTAGGGCTGAAAAATACTTAAATATTTTGAATTTCGAGCCTTATGGAAACTCAAGACCTGCTGAATATACCAGAAATTTCCCTATGTCGGTATTAAGTGAAGCAATTGATACTTCAGAAATAACAATTGAAAAACAAGAACTTAGACCATTTGCAATTATTACAGATAATCAAAGAACTTTTAATAATAGAACTTCAGCTCCAGCAGCAGTTCAGGCTAATTTCAAAATGAGCTTTAGTCAGATAAATACATTTAATCATTGTCCGAATAAATATTTATTCAAATATAAATACAGATATCCTGAATTAGGCAATGAGAAAGAATCTTCAATTGTTGGTAGTATCGTTCATAACTTAATTTATAGCAGTTATATGAATAATAAAGAGTTTAGCGAAGCCGATATCCCTATGTTTTTATCAGGCGTTCAGCTTGAGAGTGAAGACTCAACAAGAATAAACAGCTTATATTCATCATTTTTAACCTCCGATTACTCACCTCAAAAACTTTCAGGAATGGCTATTTACCCTGAACGTAGCTTTAATTTTACTCATAATATTGATGGCAAAAATATTGAGTTTACAGGTGATATAGATCTTTTAATTAAAAATGCTGATGATACCTATTCAATAATTGATTTTAAAACCAATAAAAATATTGAAAAATCACTCGAGGATTATTATAAGCAGCTTTACTTGTATAAAATGGCTTTGAGCAGCGAGAGATTAAATATTAACGAGCTCAAAATTTTAAATCTTACTGATGAAGCAGCTAAGATATTTGAGCCCAGATACGAAGAATTATCTCAAGCTGAAAATATTTTGAACAAAGAAATTATTAGTATTCTTAGTTTAGCAAATAATACTGATTGCGAGCCTAACGCAAACAATCAAAACTGTAGAGATTGCGGTTACTTGTATATTTGCGAGAATAGCGATGGAGATCAAAAGTTGTGATAGTAAACGAAATGATTGAAGAAATAGCTGTAAGTTCTGTGTTCTGTAATTATAAGTTGCTGTGCAGAATAAATGCTTTATAGCCGAATTAGAAAGAATTAAGTAATGGATAGATATACAACTCAACATATAAGCCAAAATACATTAAAAACTTATTATTTAAATTTTGATGAAAATGGTGATAAAACACAAGAATTATTTGATGTTCTAATGGATTCACTTTTAGAGTTCGTTTTTGGAATAAATTATATGAATGTTGTTAATCCTAAACTCCATTCTAAATTTTTTAATGCTTGTGAAAAACTATATAAAGAAAAGCGTGATAGTAAGAGAGAAGGAGACTTAGGTGAAATAATATTACATACAATTTTGAGAAAATATGTCGGAACACTACCTTTTACAGGTAGATTTTATTTTGCAGTCGATAAAAATACTAACGCTAAGAGTTATGATGCAATTCATATTTTACCAAATCCAGATAAAAACATTTTAGTATTAGGGGAAAGTAAAATGTATACTGATGCAAAATCAGGAATAGATGCATTAGTAGATGATATTAAAAAACACTTTAAATCAGATTATACAAGAAAACAATTTGTAAAAATATCAGAATTTACATTTTCAGAGTCTCTTGATATTAGTGAGCAAATAGTAGCTCCAATGAAACGACAAATAAATGATTGGGAAATAAGTCTTAGGACTTCAGAAACTTTAGAGGGAATAGTTGATGAATTATGTGTTCCACTTCTGTGTACTTATACATATGATGAATATACTAACCATAAAACTGTTACGGAAGAATTTATATCAAACTATGAGACTGAAATAGCAGAACTATATAGGTACTTTACAGCAAAGGACTATGAATGCCCCATTTGTTTATCTGTAATTCTATTATTATTTCCTGTCCCTAATAAAAATATTTTAATAAATGAATATTATAAAAGAATAGATGCCGAGGCAACCAAATATGACTGAACAAATTGAAAATATAATATCTAATATTAAAAATAATACCTTAGCTTTGGAAGAATATTTTAGTGTTGCAAGATTAGTCAATCAGCTTCTTTATGATTATTCGGCCGAAAAAAAAGAGTCTGGCAGAAAAATCATAATCTATATTTTGAATAACTGGAATAATGTCCCTATGGAATACCGAGAATTATTCACGGATTTAATTGCAAAATGTGGTTTCTATCCTTATCTAGAAAAGGAAAAAAATAAAATTATTAGTAATAATCTTCCTGAAGAAATAAAAAAAGAATTTCATAAGTCCGAATATATAAAGTCTGAAAACGAAATATATTTTCATTCTGCTCAAAAAGAATTGAGCAATATTCTCTTAAATACTGAACAAAATATTGTGGTAAGTGCACCAACAAGTTTTGGTAAAAGTTTGCTAATTGAAGAAATTGTGGCTAGCAACAAATATAAGAATATTGTTGTTATTCAGCCAACATTAGCACTTTTAAATGAAACTAGGAACAATCTGAGAAAATACGAAGATTTATATAAGGTTATTGTAAGAGTTGCTGATAAACCATCTGAAGAAAAAGGCAACTTATTTCTTTTGACAGCTGAAAGAGTTGTGGAATACCAAGATTTACCGAAGATAGATTTTTTTGTTTTAGACGAATTTTACAAATTAAGTCAAAAACGGTTGGATGAAAGGTATGAAGTTTTAAATAATGCTTGTAATAAATTATTGAATTATCATAATTCTAGATTTTATTTTTTAGGTCCAAATATTGACAATGTTTCAACTGAATTCCTAAATAGATACAATGCTATATTTAAAAAATATGATTTTTCACTAGTAATAAATGAAGAATACGAAATTAAAAACGGGGACAATTATTACAATGATAGAGGGGTTGATATAAAAGAAAGAAAGCTTTTTGATGAACTTTTGAAATTGAATGATCAGACCATTATATATTGCTCTTCTCCTGAAAAATCTACAGGTACGGCTATTAATTTTGCAAAATATTTGGAAAGTTCAAAAGTACAAGATTATAATTCTGAAGATGATATCCCCTTAATTTCATGGATAAAAGAAAATTTTTCTTATAAATGGGACTTAATATTATGTTTAAAAAACAAAATAGGGCTACATAATGGTGCATTCCCAAAACATATAAACTCTGCCATTATTGATTATTTTAATAGTGGCAAGTTATTATATCTTTTTTGTACTTCTACCATAATAGAAGGCGTTAATACCTCTACAAAAAATGTAATTATCTATAATAATTGGAGAGGGCTCCAACATAATAAAATTGATTATTTTGACTATAAAAATATTAAAGGTCGTTCTGGCCGGATGTTTAAACATTATGTGGGAGAGCTGTATAGCTTTTATCCTAAAATTGAAAAAAGTGATATGAATATTGATATCCCATTTGTAGACCAAGAAAAACCTCTAAGCAAGGAAATTTTAGCTCAAACTCCTACAAGTCAAATAAAAGACAAGAGTTCTAAAGAATTTACTGAGCTTCTGGCACTACCAATAGAAGAGCTTGAATTGTTCAAAAAAAATGGATTGAATATTGATGGACAAAAAGCTATACTGGAGCACTTGAAAAATAATTTTAATCTTGACTATAATTCATTTGCTTGGACATATAAACCATCATATCCACAAGCATTATATGTACTTGATCTATGTTTTAAATATCTTATGAAACCGAGTGAAACAGGTGGCGGTATAAGTCCGCAAAAATTAGCTAAATTAATTAAAGAATGTAATTATGTGAATAACTTATTTGCAATAGTTCGTAATGAAGTAAAATACTTACATGAGGAAAATGGTGTTGATTATAATACTGCCCTTGTAAAAGGCTTTCAAATTCAGCGCCATTGGTTTGATTATAAACTGCCAAAATGGTTTGGATGTTTTAATGAACTTCAAAAATTTATATGTACTCAAAATGGTGTTAGAGCTGGTGATTATTCGTATTTTTTAGCCCAGATTGAAAATGATTATATGTCTTCAAGAGCTAATCTATTAATAGAATTTGATTTGCCAAAAACTGCAATAAGGAAAATTGATCAATATATTCCAGAAAATGTTGGTGGTGATAGTTTAATTCCCTATATAAGATTAAATTATCAAAATATTTTTAGAGATACTTCAATGTCACCATATGAAATAGAAAGAATAAAAAAAGAAATATTATAGATATGCGGCTTATATTACTCCCTCTGAAGCATTCAAGTTTTTAATTTAATTTTGCTCTGACATAACAAATGCTCTAAGGTGCGGTCTTAAACCTTTTCTTACATAATATTTATTATTTAACGCCTAAAATCCTTATGTGATAACCATTACAACACTACCTGCACCGTCTATAGGCTGTGGACTGGTATCCATTCTTAATTTAACATTTTTTTGTTTAGTTATAAGAAGGAGCATATAAAATGGCATACACACTTAGAAGTGCTTTGCATGAAATTCTTGGCGAAAATAAAAGTTATTTACACTACTACAACAGCATTATTAAAGCATATGAGACAGGGTATTGGTCTTATGATATAAAAATTCTAGTAAAGAAAATGTACGTAGATGTTCCTTGTCCTTATCATTTGTCAAAAAAAGGATTTCATAAACGTCTATGTTATGCAGTAACTGATTTTAAAGAATTTAAGCATCAATTTGAAAAATATATGAACGAATACATATATCCAATGCAAGAATTACGAAAAAATAAAATCGTTGCACGTAAAGCTTGGATCAAAAAATATGGTTTTATCTCTAAGGGCAATCAATATTGTCAAAAAGCAATGTATAATTGTTCAGAATGTATCAATAAAACAATTTGTGATATATCGAAAAAATACACTAACAATGACCCTGCAATAAAAAATATGACGAAACTTCTTGAATTATTATACGGAAATATCCAATCCGGTCATTTTGCAAGGCAGGTAGTCGAATGATACATTAATTACAAGTTTTTAATAAAATCTTCTATAACTTTAATCATCTTTTCAAAGTCAATTTGCTTTTTATAGTAAAGACCTTTTTCATTTTCATATTGCTTTTTCAATAATATAAAACCTTCATAATCGACAGAGAAAGCCTTGCAATCTTTTATTGATTCAGCAGTCAAAGATTCTTTAACTCCATAATATTTTTTAGAAATAGCTGAAATATCATTCAAAATCATAGTTAATTCTGATTGATTAGTGTTTAACTGCTTGACTGCATCTAGCTTTATTAGGTTATAAATGTCGTAATAGTGCCTAGTGCCTGATTCTAGTATGTTTTTCTTGTGCAGGTTTATTATTGCATCAACCTTTTCAAGAAAAATTCTTTCGGGATTTAGAACTTTTAATTCAAATGGTAAAATATCAGTCTTATAATCATCAAGTTCAAGAGGAACGGAATCATTAAATTGTTTAAGAATAGCATTTGCTAACAAGGAATTAACAGATTTGATTGAATAAGGATTTGAACCACCTCTATATCCTGGTTCAATCAAAATTTCGGGTTTGATGCAGTCAGGGCAACTTTCTTTAAATGAGCTCGGGTAATCGTAGTAAAACTTGCCACCAATAATATTCTTTTCAAATGACGAAGATTTCTCTTCAACTAGCGAAATATCTTTTAAGGCAGCAATCAAATTTATTAATCCACTCAATCTGTTAGATTGATCATTTCTTTTAACTGTTTGCTCTGTCTGTAAAAGTAAAATATCGATGTCTTCCGAGAATCTTCCAAAATCTTCAAACCACACTTTTGACAGAGATGTGCCGCCTTTAAAAAGAAATTCATTTGCAAACTCGGAAGTTGATAATGCTCTTAAAATTCTTGTCACCCAATAATCTTTTTCAACTATACCGGTGGCAAGGCCTATTTTATCAGAAGTAATTCTGATAAAATCTTTAAAATCATCATTTTCGCTTAAATATTTTGACATTATTTCTACTCTTTATATTCCATTCTTGTGCATATTTTAGCACGGAATCAACCTTTAAAAAATAACTTGTACTTGGGTTTAAGCTTGCTTTAAGCTTCGCAAGAACTTCATTATCTAGATTCAATTCTTGACCTAATGCACCAACAAGTGCTCTTACTCTAGCCGTTTCCGATAGAGCTGATATGCCCAGGTCATTTATGCTTATTTTGTTCATGCTAATTAGCTCTTTTATCTTTAAAAGAGTTTTTGTTTCAGTTGTATCTGAAATTTTATCAATATCAATCAAAGCATCAAGTACTATTCTTTCAATTGCTGTACCCGAATGAGGTTTCTTTCTTTGTATAAATTTAATCTTGTCAGTATTTATCATAGGGCAATCGCAAGCAATGGTAGTAACATTGGATATTTGAGTAGTAAGTCCGATGTTGTTAAACCCACTTAATCCGCTAACGCAGTAGAATGCACCTTTTTTATCAAGCTTCATAAATACAAGTTTTAAATCATCGGGTATAGTTTCGCCTAATATAGTTTGTTTAGACCTAAAATAAAAACCTTTTTGAACACGCTTTATAATCTTTTTTTGACACAAAATACTTAATGCTTTTGCAGCAGAGCCAAAGGGTACTTCTGTAAAATCAGAATAACTCCAGATTCTATTATAATCTGAAGTGTTTAAGATTTTAGATTCAACTATTTTAAGTGCAGAAGTTCCCATAAAAGATTTCCTTTATTTTTATTATAAATCATTTTCTGGATATTTCAAGTTTTTATATGTAAAAACATGAAATAAATTACACTCTTAATTAAAAAATCTCTGTTTATTGATAAAAAACGAAATAATATTCCCATAAATTAGCGTTGGTTTATCAACAAATAGACTTCTTTCCCTTTGATTATAAGCACTTAAACCAATTCCCTGATAATTCCCTGTTATTTGCACGGGAATTGTGTCTAAAATGCAGGATATAACTGTGTAAAACTATGCTGAATTTTTAAAAACAAGAAAAATCGCTGTAATTTTCCCGTTAACAGGGAAATATAAAGAGAATAATGCTGTCAGAACTGCATCCTCCACCATTTTAAAAAAGAGCCAAAAGGCTCTTTTTTATTGCTTTTTTGACGTTTTTATTTTCTATAAATTTAACATTTTTTATTCAAAAAGGGACTAAAAAGGGACTGGGTATATTTTATTGGGCAGTTTGAGCTGGCGTGCAAAAATTTATCAATCGCTATAATACAAGGGGTTTATTTTCGGTTTTAGAAAAATTTTTCGCACTTCGGCTCAAACTCCTTGACTCAAAGAAAAATAAATTATTTTTTTCCCTTCTCAAAATCTTGGGCAAATTTCATTGATTGGGCTGTTATAACGACATGCTCAGCATTATGTTCATTGAATCCGGCTTGAAGCAAAAGAAGTTTTAATGCTTTTGTCCATTCCTTTTCTTTACGTTCCTCTTCTACCCCCTTAGCTTCATATTCATTTAAAGGTGCATAACCTGCTACTCTATGAAAATCTGATTCAGGTAGCCCTACCGCCTTTGCAATTGCATTCAAAGTACCAATTTTGGGGATATTATCTCTTTTATTATTTTCAAGCTGACTTATTAATGTCTCGCTCACTCCAGAAGCGTTTGCAACTTGTTTGATTGAAAGATTTAGCACTGATCTTTGACTTTCAATTAATAGCCCTATTTTTCGCAATGACTCTTCTTTTGTATATTCAGCCATGTTAACTCCCTTCGTTATTAACAGTATAAAGTAAAAAATACAAAAAGTAAATGTATTTACAAAAGTAAATTAGCATGATAATATAGTAAAGTAAAGTTATTTACTTTTGTAAAATTTAGTCAAGAAAGGAAAATTAATGTCGAAATCGGATTCACACAAAAATGCACAATCTAAAGCTGCAGGGAAAAACGGTTTTACTGAATACCAATTAAAAAATGGGCAAAAACTCGATGCACTGAGTGCAAATAAAAAAAGAGCCACAGAGGTTGAAAGAAATGGAAATTTTTCAGATGCTGTCGCTCGTTTAAAATCATCACGTGCAAGTCAAAAAGTTTTACAAGTGCCACAAAATCATATGAAAAGAGCTGAACAGGTTATGAAAGAAGCTGGAGTTAAAGGCACTATTAAAAATATGAGCGGAACGAAAAGGAAGTCTGTTTAAATTAAAAAAATTACCTGTGTTATAATCAAATATCATTTATGTATTAATTATTAAATAAAAAATGACAATTTATTTTATTTTCTGGTTTTACATAATTATAGAATAAGTATTATATTTAAATTTTAATTTTTATGGATCAACAATATGTTAAGCAATATCTTATTATTTAATAAGCTTTGGATTGATTATATCGATTTATGCCTAATGAAAGATGTTACCGAGATTAATTCACAAAAACGAGGAAATATATTTGAATCAAAAGTTCAAACTTTAATCAACTCATTTTATAATATTCCTGTTTATGGCGGTATGAGCAATACAAAGCAGTGCAGAGGCATTAATTGTCATCAATTTGATATTGAGTTTATTTATAATAATAAAAAATTCTGGGGTGAATGTAAATTTACTGATCGAAATGATGCAGATAAGATAAGTGATGCTTGGTCTACTATTAAAGATGGTCTAAGCAAGTTTGTTTTTGCTGCATTTCAGAGAATGGAGTATGAAAGAGTTATAAAAAAAGATGATCGGGACGTATGCCTAATCCTTTTTACAAATATAAAATTAAATCGATCAATTATTAATGATTGCATTTTTAATAATGTTATTTTTATAAATCCTAATCAACCATATATTTTATTGTCTTTATATTTGTTTAAAAAGTTGAAGAGAAATTTAAAAAAGTTCAACAATCAAGTTATTCATGATAATCTAAGTAATTATAGTGAGTTAATGTTTAATTGCAAATCTATAACTAACAATACTATGATGATCCCTGAGAATTTGGTTGAGGATTATTTTTCATTTTTACATAATAATTCTTTTCTAAAAAATTAAAGGAGTCGAATTATGACAGAGCCAAGAAAATATTCGCCTGAAAGATACAAGCAACCAGACCGTAGAATTGATTCTAAATATGAACCTTATATATTGGATAGTAATCCTTTTCCGAGTCACGTAGGCATAGGAAATCCTGGTTTCGAAGTCGGACGAGTAATACCTGGGCAAATTAGTGATAATATACCATTTTCTGAGCAACTCAGAGAGAAGCAGATAATATCACTAAATGATAAATTAGAAGATTTTACTTTTACTAGAGAACCAAATATTATTTGGGTTTGTGGTCAAAGAGGTGTAGGAAAAACATCGTTATTGCAATATTACTTTCAAAAGCCTCTTATTAGAACCGAATTGCTTAAAAGAAGTAGTTATTGGTATATTACATATGATAAGCATGAGGATACTAAATTTCTCGTAAATCCTTTTAAATATCTTTTGGAGCAACTCCATACAAGCTTAAGAAAAGAATATTATCACAGCTATATATTTTATGAAGCAATCGCTGGTGTAGTATACAGATTTTTAATTGATGAACATTTTGGTGAATATAAAACATCTTTAACAAATGTTTTTTCTGATGATGATTTTGCAAGAATAAGAAGTTCAATCGAAGAAAGTGGTTATGAATTTATTAGGCAGCAATTAGACGAAAATAACAACCAGCCCATTATAGATATAAATCAATTAATAAAACTTATTCAAACTATTCAAAGTTTTGGTATTTTAAATGTATCTAAAGATTATCTTGATAGGTTTATTATCCCTTTCGTTAAAAAAAGGCTTGATTCTTCTTTCTTAGAAGAAGATAGAGTTAGATCTTTCTTACTTCCACGAACAAAATTAGATCAAGAAAATGTTCTGGTTAATACTATTAAATTTTTAACAAGTGGGGCTTTTGAACATTTCATTCTTGTTTTAGATCAAATAGATATCGCTTTAAAAAATTCTAGTAATGCCTATAAAAGAAAAGAAAACTTTTTTTATCAGCTTACTAGCCTTATAAGACAGCTAAATGATTCTGGTTTTATACTTATTTTAGCTGTGATGGATGAAACCATGCGTGAAGTAAATGCTTATATTGATAAGCATGAAGAAGCAAGAAGAATAGCAACTGATAAACATTACTTATATCTACCTGAAATTGATGATGTAGAAGAAGTTGAAATTCTTTTAAAGGAGTATCTCAACAGAAATCCATATAGAAAAGAGCATATCCCTGAACTAAAAGCTAAAACTGAGGAATATGGAGCACCTATAGAGCTTTTTCCATTTGATCGTACAGCGTGCTTAGAGTTATTAAAAAAATCTAATAATACGATTAATGATATTTTATCAAAAGCTTATAAATGCTTGGAATCAAGCGCTATAAAGTTAGAAGAAAATGCTAATACTGATACTGCAAAAAACTTTGAATTTATTACAGCTAAAACAGTACAAGAAGTATTATCTGAAAGAAAAAAAAGATAAATAATTATATATTAATAGAGAAATAAGTGTTATTTATAAACAGGTAAATAGCACTTATTTTTTGTAGTTTGACTTAAACTACTTGATACATTAGCTTAAACTAAGTGATTCTTTACACTGGGATAATATTTTTTAATCTATTTTGAGTCTAAATTTTCATTTCTCATATAAATCAGGTTATTTTTATCATCATAACAATTATTAACAACACAATGAGCTGTTAACTCATCATTAGGATTATATATATAATCTTCATTACCCATAGGCAGTGTTATTGATAAAGATGAAAGCGAAGCAGATAAAAAGCTTTTATTGAAATTGAAAGAACAAGGCTATCCTGATAAACTTCTTGCATTGGCTACTGATGGAAGAGGAGGTTGTAAAGAAGGAATAAAAGAAATATGTGGTAAAAAAGGCACTGAAGAAAGTTTTAAAATTGTTACAAAAGCCTACAAAATTTGCCCCAAATTACATTATTTTCGTTGAAATTAACAAAGTTTAATTTTTACTATCCATCTTCTTTCCTATAAATCCAACACAAAACTCCTTTTTTAAAAGCGACTTTTTTATTGTACAGTTTTTAACCAGTCATACCAGTCTTTAAGTTGTAAGGCTCTTTGTTTTGTTAGGTCAAGAGTTAATACCCCAAAACCAGAACCTGCTCTAAAAGCCTTTTCTATACTTTGATTGCTTTTTATCTCAGCATCTCTAAATTTTATCCATTTTATTTCAGCAGATTGCAAATCAAGTCTTTGTTGTTTTGGAAGAATTCCCATTAAAAGGTTGTAATATTTATTTAATTCTTTATCCCATAATACTGTTGCTTTACTGAAACAGACACCCTGGTCTGCCATACATAAATTATCATTGTAACATTTAGCTTCAAATTTACCTGCAAAAGTATCTTGTGGTCTGTAATCTTTCTCACCCATAGCCAGACAACTTTCCTGAAAAGAAAAAATCAATAATAACAAGAATACAAATTGTTTGAGCTTCATTTATCCGTCTCCTTTATTTCTTTTCTAGTCATAACTATATTGCCCTTAACGTCATAACAAGTATTACCTAGCCAATGAGCATCTAATTCTCCAGAAGGCAGAAAAACATATGAATTATTTTTAGAGACGATTAAAGCTATACCTATTAATTTTCCAGATGGATAAGCATGTCTGTAGGTTTTTATAGGATATAATAATGCCTCTTTACTTTCTAAATCCTTAAAATCAACATAATTACTAAATTTACGAAAGCCAATCATAATTAACTTCCCAGATAGAAAATAATAATACTCTTTATCGTAATTATCTTCATCATTGATTCTTATACCATAGAAGCCAACATCAAAAACCGTAATTGTTCTGTTTTTAACAGTTTTTTGATGATTATTAATAGCCTTTTTATTTTCAATTAAATCTGGATCAATTGGAGAAACCCAGCTTAAATTCAACCATTGTTTAGCATCTTTAAAAGCTTCCTGCCTTGCTGAATCGACTGTCCAAATTTTTTCAACTCCAGCTTTTAAAGTTTCTGCGTGTACAGGTGATAAAATTATACTTGTAAAAGTTATCAAAATAAGCCATATAAATAATTTTTTCAAAATAACTCCTTTTTTCTCACCTAGTAATGTATTGATTGGAATAAAGAATTTATAATTTTATTAAGAAAATCAGAGTTATCAGTATTATTATTTGAAGTAGGCGTATAATAGTTGTTTCCATTATAAAACCGCATAATATCAGTTCTGTCTGGAACATTAGTCTGTGTTGTAGTTGTTGTTTGAGTTTGTTGATAAGTTCCATTGAAATTACTTTGTCCATTGTATGGACTTGTATACAGGTATTTTACAATGTCTTTTTGGTCAAGAAGACGACTCTCATTTATAATATCTATTCCATATTCATTTACAATTCTATTCAGTTCCGTAATTTGAGATTGGCTAAGGCTTCCACGCTGATTACTATTCATATCAACTCCAACATTACTATACGAAGTACCTTTTCGAAGTCCTAATTCATGAATATTTCGCATTTCCTCTGCATTAATATCAACTCCAACAATACTGTTACCGTTTAATGTAGCTCGTATGTTTTTTAATATTTCATAATCCCTATCGACATCATCCAGGTCTTTTTGTATAACAGGTCTACCTTGCATTATTGCTTCTTGTACTTTTTGTTTAACCATTAAGTTAGACTTGTTGCTGGATATAAAAAGGTAAAAAGGATGAGCTTTTTTAAAAAAAACTAGTGATAATAAAAATAAAAAGGAAACAAAATGGCTTTTTATGAGAAAATTTCTGAAACTACATAT